>JALSIX010000110.1 GCA_026989655.1 Caldilineaceae bacterium | reverse complement strand
CCTGGACCATGGACTGGATGATGGCCCGGCCGACCTGGGCCACATGTTCCTCGACCCGCCGCGCGGCCTCTTCCGCATCCCCGGCCCTGCACGCGGCCAGGATGGCCCGATGCTCCTGTTGGACCGGGGTGAGGTCCGGGGTGTGGGCCCGGAAGGTGTACATGTAGTGGTGCATCCGGTAGCGGAGGGTCCGCAGCAGCTCGCAGAGATGGCGACGGCCGCTGGCGCGGTAGAGGGTCATGTGGAACCGATGGTTCAACATGATGAAGGTGGGCAGGGCGTCCATGGCCCCGTCCATCTCCTCCAGGATCTGCTCCAGCTCGGCCAGCACCTCTGGGGTGAGCCGGGGAACGGCCAGCCGGGTGGCCAGGGCCTCCAGGGTGGAGCGGATGTCGTAGATGTCCTCCATCTCGGCCGCGGTCAAGCGGGTGACGAAGGTGCCCTTGTGGGGGACGTTGGTGACGATCCCCTCGGCCTCCAGGTGGCGAAGGGCCTCCCGGATGGGCATGTGGCTGACCCCGAACCGCCGGGCCAGCTCCTCCAGGCGCAGGTGTTGCCCCGGCGGGTAGGTGCCCTGGAGGATCTCCTCCCGGATGCGATCCACCAAGGCATTCTTCACGGTGCGGTATGTCAGTGTGGCCACGGATGGGACCTCCAGGGCCAGGAGGAAGAGGGCCCGCGGCAGGTTTGATATTTGATCAAATCTCGGCGGGGGAACGAGGGCCATTGTACCCGGTGCTGTGGAGGATGTCAAACGGGGTTTCGAGAGCCGGGGGACCCCCTCATCGGCCGTCCACCTGGAAGTCGCCGAACACCACCTCCGAGAGGGTGCCCTCCTCCGCGCCCACCCGGAGCAAGGGCTCTCCTGTGTCCACCCGATAGATCACCAGGCCCAGCCGATAGGGGCCCTTCTCCAATCCCGAGGGAAGCTGGAGCCGCACAGGGACCGCGAGGGTCGCGCCGGGGGGCCAGTGGTCCGCGGGCCAGGCGTCCCGGAGGGCAAAGGGCCAGGTGGCCTCCTGGGCCACCTGGCTCCCGTCCACGCCGATCCAGGTCCAGAGGAACCGCAGCTCCGCGGGCTGGCGCGTGTGGACCCGCAGCACCAGGGTGCCGTCCAGGGATTCGCCGGGGCGGATGGTCGGGCTCTGGAAGGCTGCCTGCACCACCTCCAGTCCGGTCTCGTAGCGGGTGCCCAGGGGGATGGTGTAGGGGTACGTGGGCACCGCGATCCGGCGGTAGATGGAGACGTACTCGAACTGGGCGACCTTTCGGTAGTGCTTCTGGAACCACCAAAGAGGCACGATCCGCTCCCACGCGGTCCGGGGGAGGGTGATCGCGTACTCCGGCCAGCGTTGGGTCACGGGATAGACCAGGGAATCCATCCACCCTGTCAGGTAGGGCAGGGCGGCCGGGCTCACCAGCCCCATGGCGTCCAGGATCGGGGTGGGTGCGTGGTAGCCGATGATGCCGATCTCGATGGTGAGGGTCACATCCTGGGGCCGGGCATGGGCGGCCAGCCACTGTCCGGCCGCGTGGTATGGGTGGAGCTGCACCCTGTCGCGGCGGAGCCGGGCGTGCTCCTGGCCCACCGCGGCGCCTCGGCTCCACAGAAGGATCCCCAGGAGCACCAGCCCCGCGCCGAGCAGCACAGCTCCGCGCCGCTCGGGGGATGGAAACGGCAGTCGGGAGAGGGCCTGGAGCAGGCCGTTCAGGCCCAGCGCGGCCATCAGGTTGGCCACCAGAAGCGGGGGCAGGAAGTACCAGGTGAAGTTGACCACCTGGAGCATCTGGTAGATGGTCAGGTAGAGGGCGATCCAGATCACCAGCCATCCCAGGTCCCGCCGGCGTACCAGGATGTATCCCAGGCCGGCCAGGACCAGCCCCACCATCGCCCCGGCCCCGAGCCGGGTCCCCGGCTCGGTGAGGAGGACCCAGAACCACTGCCAGGTGGTCGCACGGTTGCCCACCGGCATTCGCTGGAGCTGGCCCACCTTGGCCACCACGCTGTTGGGCAGGATGCTGCCGTAGGTCTCCCAGGCATAGAGGAACCAGGGCAGGCAGAGGAGGGCGATGGCCCCGGCCTCGGCCCAGGGGAATCGTCTTTCCCGGCGCCATGTCTCCAGGCCGAGCAGGCCCACCCACAGGGCACCGTCCAGGCGGGTGAGGACCAGGGCCGCGGAGAGGACCCCTGCCCAGGTCCGGTGTCCCTCGCGCCAGGCCCAGGCGGCCCCCAGCATCCAGAGGAGCACCAGAGGGGTCTCCATCCCCAGGTGGGGGAGCATCTGGGGTTGGGTGGCCACCAGGAGCACCCCGGCCAGGGCCGCGATCCGCTCCTGGGGCCTCCCCAGGAAGCGGGCGACCATCCAACCGGCGGCCACCCAGGCCATGCCCGACACCCAGAGGCCGATGGTGGCCATCTCTGCCCCCGGCAACAGCTTCCCCACCCCGGCCAACAGGAGCGCGTAGAGGGGAGCCGTGGTGCCCAGGACCGCTTCGCCCGGATTGTAGACCAGCCCCAGTCCTCGACGGAGGTTGTCCGCGTAGCGATATGTGATGAAGGCGTCGTCCACCGCGGCCCAGGGGTGGACCGTTCCGATCTGGGCCAGGAGCCAGCCGCTGGCCCCCACCAGGACAAGCCAGAGGACAGAGATGGGGATGGATGCCCCTATGGATGTCGTCGACCGGGGATCACGGGCAGGAGAGGTCATGGAAGGAGCGGACGGCCTGGGTGGAACCCGACAAACAGGAGACCGATGGGGCCTCCTCCCCTTGTCGGGGAGCAGAGGGAGATCCCTTCCGGGGCGGCCGCGGAGTTCGGCTCATGGGCCCACCATGGCCTGGATGGTGGCTGCGATGGTCTTGGCCTCCTCAGGGGAGAGGGCTCCCAGGATGTACTCACAGCGCCAGGTCGCTCTGCCGGGGATCTCCCGGACATATCCCTTGGCCTTCTCCGCGGTGTAGCCCTCCGGCTCCGCGGTGGCCGGGAGCACCAATCCCAGGGCATCCTGGTCGGGGGTCCGGGAGATCCAACGGATCCCGATGGGAAGCTGTTCTGGGCGATGGGCCACGTAGTCGGCCTGGCCGTCCGGGTGGATCTGGAGGGAGTGGGCCCAGCCGTTCTCGTCCGCCAGGTAGTCGATGAGGAATACCACCTCTGGATCGAAGACCCGATCCGGCCGCAGCACATGGTGTTGGGCCGGGTCCTGGGCCAGGGTCTCCAGGAACTCCAGGTAGCCGGGGCCGGGGCGGATGTGGGCGGGGACGCTGCGCCGCACCCGCACGTGTTCCGGGGTGGGCCGCGCGGAGTAGACCAGGCGGCCGTTGTCCGCCGGCCGGAAGTTCGCATGGGCCAGGTACATGAGCTCCATGGGCGTCCGCTTGCGGTTGTGGACTGCCATCTCCACGTGGATCCGGGAGGAGCCCCCGTGCAGGGTCACCCGGGGGACCGCGTCGTAGTGGAACGCGAAGGCCACGGTGTAGCGATAGCGCCCGCTCAGGGCCAGGTAGGGGCCCTCCCGGTCCTGACCTGCCTCCAGCCAGGCCTCCTGGAAGGGGGCGTTGGGCAGCTCGCCGTGGAGGGGATGATCGTCCTCCGGCCCGGGCACGCCCATGCGGGTGGCGCCGCAGTGGAGCAGGAACCCGCCGTAGGTGCGCAGGTAGTCCTGGGTGGGCCAGGGCTGGTCGAACATGGAACGCATGGTCAGCTCCCGGCCCCGAAAGTGCGCGGACCAGATCTGTTGCCCCTGGAAGGGGAGCATCACCAGGTGGCCCAGCTCGTTCTCCAGGCGAAGGCCCGCGACGCCGCTGGGGAAGCGAAAGGCGATCGCGCGCAGAGGACCGTGTTCGGCCACGAGGCAGGGACGCTCGGTGAACTGTTCTGGGCGCAGGTGGATGCGGATGGGGGTCATGGCGCGCTCCGGATCGATGGGAAGATGGGATCCTCGGCCAAGGGCGATCTCCAGCAGGAGTGCCTACCCGGGATTATACTACAGCCCACGGAACCGTGGGGGCTCCGGTGCGGGGTGGTCTCGTGCACGGTCGGGGCCCGCCGCTCCGGGGGATCTTGCCCTCTCGGGCCACTGGACCTATACTGGGTGCGAGGATCGCCGTGGCCTGGTAGACCTGTCCAACCGTCCCTGGACATGGAGTGAGTGAAGCCATGACCAGCATACGAGGGGCGCTGTTCCGGGAGTTCCTGCGCTATCGGACCAAGCGGCTGTACCGAGGCCGGGCGCGCCCGATTGCGGAGGTCCGTGCACGTCTGGATCGATGGGGTGCGCGGCTGCCCTTGCCCCAGGGGACCCGGGTCGCTCGGGTCCAGATCGAGCAGATCTCGGCCGAATGGATCCTGCCCGTGGAGAGGGCCTCTTCCGGCATCCTCCTCTACCTCCACGGCGGTGGTTACTCGGCCGGGTCGGCCCATTCCCACCGGGGGCTGGTGGCCCAGATCGCCGCGGCTGCCGGGGTCCGGGCCCTGTTGCCGGAGTATCGTCTGGCCCCGGAGCATCCCTTTCCTGCTGCCCTGGAGGACGTGCTCGCGGTCTATCGGCATCTGCTGGCCAAGGGGGTGCCCCCCTACGGCGTTGTCCTGGCCGGGGATTCGGCCGGCGGTGGCCTGGCTGTGGCGGCCTCCGTGGCCCTTCGCGATAGGGGGGTACCGCTTCCGGCGGGCGCAGTGCTCATCTCTCCGTGGACGGACCTGGCCGGGACCGGCGAGAGCCTGCGCACCCGGGCACGGCAGGATCCCTGGCTCCAGCCCCAGGGCATGCCCGCGGTGGCCCGTCTCTATCACGGCGAGACCCCGCCGACCCACCCCCTGGTCTCGCCCCTCTACGCGGCGTTGGAGGGGCTGCCTCCCATGTTGATCCACGTGGGCGACTGCGAGATCCTCCTCAGCGATGCCACGCGCCTGGCCGAGAAGGCTCGCCAGGCCGGGGTCCCCGTGAGCCTCAAGGTATGGCCCGGGATGTTCCATGTCTTCCACGCGTTCTACCCCTTCGTCCCCGAGGCACGAAAGGCCATTCGGGCCATCGGCCAGTGGATTCGGGTGCGGCTTCAGGCAGCCGACCCGGCCCTCTCCTTCCAGCCCCTTCGGACCGGGAAGCGGACCGCGGATCGGGATCCGGGGACCCATCCCATCCCTTCGGGGGCCGGTTCCTAGGGATCCGGGGCAGCCCAGAACACAGAGACCCCGTAGGCCTCCAGCCCTGGGCGCGGGCTGACCAGGGCCAGGCCTTCGACCCGGGCCTGGGCCACCAGCGCCTGTCGGAGCGGATCCGCGGGTGGATGACGTGTGGGAAGCTCTGCCAGGGCCAGGGCGTGGACAGGACGAAAGCCCAGGAGTTCCAGGCCGTTGCGGGCCATCTCCTGTTGCAGGATCTGGGACAGGGGTGTCTGGAGCTGGATGTGGCCGCCCTGGACCATTCGATGTATCTCCCACACGCTCAGGGTGCTGAGGGAGAGGGTGTTCTCGGGCGAACGGCAGGCCGTCAGCACCGGGGCCGGCATGCGCTCCGGGGCCGCACACCACCAGAGGAAGACCGGGGTGTCCAGGAGGAGCCTCACGGCTGTTCCAGCTCCGCCGGGCTGGAGTCGTCCTCGGGCAGACGGATCTGCCCCCGGGCCAGGCCGGGGGCCCGGGCCGACACCGGGGGCGATGTAGCGAGGACCAGGCGGGCCACCACGCGGCTGTCCTCCACGATGCGGACGGTGTAGCCTGCCTGGGCCAGCCGGACGGCTTCCTCCAGACAGACCCGGGAACGGCTCAGATCGATGGTCCAGGTGCGCATGGTTCGGGCCTCCAAGGATGGCAGAGGGCCGGCGTCCGCCCTGCGGGACTCCCGCAGACGGCTCGGGGCGTACAGGCCGGGCTCTCGGGCGCCATTGGGTGCGGGGCTGGAACGGATTGGGCCCCGCCCGGGAAGGGCGCTCCGGGTCAGGCTCCTGGATCCTCCTGGGAGCCGCCTAGGTACTCCATCAGCTGACTGCGCAGGTCGTCCAGCATGTCCGTTCCCCCAGTCCCGTGGAGCGGCTCCCCCTCGCCGCCTCGACAGGCATAGCAGAGCGGTGCTCCATCCCCGGGGCGCGGGGCAGTGGCCGCACCGCATCTCCGGCAGGCCCCCAGCGCACCTGCGGCCAGCACGCTCCAGCCCGGTTCCACCAGATCCCGGAGCGACAGCTCTTCCCCGTACTCCACGGCCTCCTCGGGGCAGGCCACCTGACAGATCCCGCAGTCGATGCACAGATCGGCCCGAAAGGCCAGTTGGAAGGGCACGGTCTCGGTGGGCCGAAGCCGGACGGTGGGGTCGGGGCCGGCGAAGGCCAGGGCCTCGGTGGGGCAGAAGCGGGCACACAGCCCACAGCCCGAGCACCTGTCCCCCTGGACCTTCACCCGGGCCATCGGGAGGTCCTGGGCCGCGAGGGTCGCGGCGCCCATGTCCACTGCGGCCGAGCGGGCCAGCCGGGCCAGGGCCTCCAGCAGCCGCCGACGGCTTTCCGGAAGCTGTTTGGGCAGGCGCAGTGCCACGGGACCCCCGGGCAGGAGCATGGGCAGATCCGGGGCAGGGTCTCTGTCTCTCGAGGCCTCGTCTCCTCGGATCAGCCCTCGGAAGAGCTCTCGGCGAGAGAGCCGAGGCTGGGTGCCGAGAAGGACTGGGCGGCGTTCCGGGCTGTCCAGGAGCTGCCCCGTGTCCAGCGCCGTGGTGCGGAGGCGTCCGGGAAGGCCGAACGTGTGCAGGATGCGATCCGCGGCCCGGGCGGTGGCCTGGATCGCGGGGCCCAGGGCGCCGATGGGGCACTGGCCACAGGCCGTGTCGTCCAGCCAGAGGGTCCGTTGCCCGTGGCCGGTGGCGGCCAGGAGGTCGGCCATGTCCAGGCCGGCCAGGCAGCGGACATGGCGCACGATCCCGGCCACCGGGGCCTGGGTCCCTCGATCCACAGAGGCTCGAGGGCAGGCCAGGAGCAGGGGCACCGCGGGAAGCCCGTCCAGGGTCCGGAGCAGGATCTGTTCCGGCCGCTGGGGCGGGTACACCGCGTCCGTGGGACAGACGGCCGCGCAGGCTCCACAGGCCACGCAGATGTCCCCATCCAGGACGGGGAGGCCCTGGGATTGGGGCAGCGCGTCCACCGGGCAGGCATCTGTGCAGCGGGTGCAGCCGGCCTGCCGGTGCCGGCTGTTCAGGCACCTGTCTGGGTGGATCCTGGGCGGTGGGGTCGGGAAAGCGTCCACAGGTGGTGGCTGGGGCAGGGGGCCCGCGGGGCTCCTCAGCGGGTGGCTTCCCGGGCACGGATGGGCCTCAGCTCGCCTTGGGCCAGCCGCTCCCGCAACACCTTCTTGTCGAACTTGCCCACACTGGTCTTGGGGATCTCCTCCACGAAGGCATAGGCATCGGGCAGCCACCATCGGGCCACCCTGGGCTCCAGGAACGCGTTCAGCTCCTCTACCTGGACCTGTTCTCGGGCCTGGGGGGCCAGGACCACCACGGCCAGGGGCCGTTCCTGCCACTTCTCGTCGGGCATGGCGATGACCGCGGCCTCCAGGACATCTGGATGGGCCATCAGGTGGCCCTCCAGCTCCACCGAGGAGATCCACTCCCCGCCGGACTTCACCAGGTCCTTGGTCCGGTCGGTGATGGTCATGAAGCCGTCCTCGTGGACGGTGACCACGTCCCCGGTACGGAACCAGCCGTCCGGGGTGAAGGCGTCGCTGCTCCCCTCCAGCTTGAAGTAGTCCCGGATGATCCACGGGCCCCGGACCTGGAGCTCGCCCATGGTGGTGCCATCCCAGGGGAGCTCGTGGCCCGCGTCGTCCACGATGCGCATCTCCACGCCGAAGATGGGATAGCCCTGTCGGGCTTTCACGTCCCACTTCTGGGGGGCGGGCAGGTCCTGGTGGTGGCTCAGGAGCTTGGAGACCGTGCCCAGGGGGGAGAGCTCGGTCATGCCCCAGGCGTGGAGCACGTTCACCCCCAGGTCCCGCTCGTAGGCCTCGATGAGGGCTCGGGGCATGGCCGAGCCCCCCACCACCAACGCGCGGATGGAGGAGATGTCCCGGGGACGGGTCCGGAGCTCGTGGTAGAGGCCGTTCCAGATGGTCGGGACGCCCGCGGCCACGGTCACCCGCTCTGCCTCGATCAGTTGGGCCAGGGCCTCGGGCTTCAGGTGGGGGCCCGGCATGACCAGGGTCGCGCCCACCATGGTGGCCGCGTAGGGCAGGCCCCAGGCCATGGCGTGGAACTGGGGCACCACGGGCAGGACCACGTCCGACTCGGTCAGGCCCAAGGCCATGGCCTGACACTCTCCCATGGTGTGGAGGACCATGGAGCGGTGGCTGTAGAGTGCGCCCTTGGGGTTTCCCGTGGTTCCGCTGGTGTAGCAGAGGCCCAGGGCCTGGTTCTCGTCCTGGACCCGCCAGGTGTACTCCTCGCTGGCGTCGGCCAACAGGGCCTCGTAGTCGTGGACCTGGCCGGGAAGCCGGGGCTCCCGACCAGGGGGCACGTTGAAGAGGACGAAGTGTTCCACGTGGGGGATCCGGTCGGCCACCTGCTCCACCAGGGGCAGCAGGGTACCGTCCACGAAGAGGATCCGGTCCTCCGCGTGGTTGATGATGTAGGCCAGTTGTTCGGGGAAGAGGCGGATGTTCAGGGTGTGGACCACGCCACCGGCCAGGGGGGCGCCGAAGTAGAGTTCCATGTGCTGGTAGTTGTTCCAGGCAAAGGTGCCCACCCGGTCGCCCATCTGCAACCCCAGACCCTCCAGCACGTTGCACAGCCGCTTGACCCGGCGGTACAGGTCCCCGTAGGTGTACTCGTGCATCTTCCCGTTGGGCAGGAGGGTCTTGATCCGCTTGTGGCGGTAGAGGCGGTTGCCATGTTCCAGGATCCGGTCCATGGTCAGGGGGTAGTGCATCATGAGGCCTTCCAACATGGGATCCTCCTTTCCACTGGGCGCGCTGGGTGAGAGCGCCGGAAACTCTGCCGCCGGAACCCTGGGGGGCGACCGCCGTTGGAGCGGAGTCCCCCAGGTGGGCGGCGGGGTCTCTCTTCCCTCTTCACAGGGGGAAGGCGATCACCCCTGTCTGCGGGCGATCTTGGCCCAGGTGTCCCGCAGGCCGATGGTTCGGTTGAAGACCACCCGCTCAGGAGTGGTGTAGCGGGTATCCACACAGAAGTAGCCCTTGCGCTCGAACTGAAAGGTGTCGCCGGGCTGGGCATCGGACAGGCTGGGTTCGGCCTTGGCGTGCTCCAGGACGGTCAGGGAGTGGGGGTTGATGTTCGCGGTGAAGTCCTGGCCCTCGGGCACGTCCTCGGGGTTCTCCACGGCAAAGAGCCGGTCGTACAGCCGGACCTCCACGTCCACCGCGTGGGGCGCGGACACCCAGTGGATGGTCCCGCGGACCTTGCGGCCGTCCGGTGCGTAGCCACCCCGGGTGGCCGGATCGTAGGTGCAGCGCAGCTCCACCACCTGGCCCTGGGCGTCCTTGACCACGTCCACGCAGCGGATGAAGTAGCCGTAGCGCAGGCGCACCTCGCGGCCCGGAGCCAGCCGGAAGAACTTCCGGGGTGGGTCCTCCATGAAATCGTCCCGTTCGATGTAGAGCACCCGGGAGAAGGGCACCTGGCGGGTGCCCGCGGTCTCGTCCTCGGGGTTGTTGACGGCCTCCAGCCACTCTGTCCGGTCCTCGGGGTAGTTCTCGATCACCACCCGCAGGGGGTCCAACACCACCATGCGCCGGGGCGTCCAGCGGTTCAGGTCCTGGCGGATGAAGTGTTCCAGCAGCGCGATGTCCACCACACTGGGGGTACGGGAGACCCCGATGTGCTCGCAGAAGGCCCGGATGGCCGCCGGGGGCACACCCCGACGGCGCAGCCCGGAGAGGGTGGGCATCCGGGGGTCGTCCCATCCGTCCACGTGGCCCTCCTCCACCAGCCGGATGAGCTTGCGCTTGCTCAACACGGTGTAGGTGAGGTTCAGCCGGGCGAACTCGATCTGCTGGGGGTGGTAGACGCCCAGCGCGTCCAGGAACCAGTCGTAGAGGGGGCGGTGGTTCTCGAACTCCAGGGTGCAGATGGAGTGGGTGATCCCCTCCAGGGAGTCGCACTGGCCGTGGGCCCAGTCGTAGGTGGGGTAGATGCACCAGGTGTCCCCGGTGCGATGGTGGGGCGCGTGGATGATCCGGTACATCACCGGGTCCCGCAGGTTCAGGTTGGGCGAGGCCATGTCGATCTTCGCCCGCAGGGTCCGGGAGCCCTCGGGGAACTCCCCGGCCCGCATGCGGCGGAACAGGTCCAGGTTCTCCTCCACCGACCGGTTGCGGTAGGGGCTCTCCCGGCCGGGCTCGGTGAGGGTGCCCCGGTATTCCCGGATCTCGTCCGGGCTCAGGTCGTCCACGTAGGCCAGCCCCCTGCGGATCAGCTCCTCGGCCCACTGGTAGAGCTGTTCGAAGTAGTCCGAGGCGAAGAAGAGCCGTTCGCCCCAGTCGTAGCCCAGCCAGCGGACGTCCCGGATGATGGCGTCCACGTATTCCTGGCTCTCCTTCAGGGGGTTCGTGTCGTCGAAGCGCAGGTTGCACTGGCCCCCGAACTCCTGGGCCAGGCCGAAGTTGAGCACGATGGACTTGGCGTGGCCGATGTGCAGGTAGCCGTTGGGCTCGGGCGGGAAGCGGGTGTGGACCCGGCCTCCGAAGCGGCCGGTCCGGATGTCCTCCCGGATCCACTCGCGGATGAAATCCCGGGATTCGGATGCCTCGGGGGAGGAGGCCTGCGTCTGTGGGGAAGGGATGTGGCCCATGGCTTGCCTCGCGCGGATGTCCTTGTGCCAGCTCTTGGGAGTTCCAGGGTCTGCGGACCGACGGGCGCCCCGTCCCGATCCGCCGTGGCGTGCCGACCGGGCCTGTCTCGCCCTCCGCAGCCTCTGTGCGGCCCAGGGCCCCTGGGCCGTCCGGTGCCCTTGTCCGCCTGTTCCAGGCGTTGTCTGTCTATTGTCCATCATCTCCCCCGGATCGCGCAAGATGCCGAGGGGAGCGCCTCCCAGAACCTGGGACCCAGGGGGGGACATGTGCGGCTGCGCGATCCGGCCCCCCACGGGGGGCAGATCCTTCTATCCGGGGGAGCAGTCCCCATGGTTCCCGGCGTCTCAGGCCCTCCTGTGGCCCTATTGGGCCGGCCCGCGAACTTTTGACACCCCCTGGAGGCCTGCCCTATAATGACGGAGTTTGAGATGCCTCCATCGCGTACCGGCCCTTCTTCGCGGCTGCGGGGAAGGGCACCCAGCAGGAGAGGACCATGGCACGCCACACCACCCTTGTGTTGACCGTCATCCTGGCCCTGTTCGCGGTCAGCCTCTACATCGCCATGCCCGTCGACCACCCGGCCTGGCTGGAGGACCTGGCGGAGCCCGGCGACGGTTCCCGGGATCTGCGGGACTTCATCCTGGGACTGGACCTCCGGGGGGGGACCCAGGTGCTTCTGGAGGCGGACCTGCCCGCAGACCAGCCGGTGGAGCCCCGGGCTATGGAGAGTGCCAAGGTCATCGTGGAGCAGCGGGTCAACGGCCTGGGGGTCAGCGAGGCCAATGTCCAGATCCAGGGCGAACGTCGTCTGATCGTGGAGCTTCCCGGCGTGAAGAACCCGGAACAGGCCATCGAGACCATCCGTTCCACGGGCCAGTTGGAGTTCGTGGACCCGGAGGAGGCCCTGCTCTCTCCGGGCATGATCATCAACACCACGAATCGGCCCAACGCGGTGGAGGAGTGGCAACAGCGGGCCGAAGCCGAGGGCGCCCAGGTGAACGCGCCCTACCCGGATCGGGTCTTCAACACGGTCATGACCGGGGACATCCTGCGGAACGCGGTGGCCACCCAGGACCAGTTCGGCCAGTGGCAGATCGAGTTCACCCTGACCGGCGAGGGCAGCGATCAGTTCTACGAGTACACCCGCCAGAACATCGGCCGCCCCATGGCCATCGTGCTGGACGGCCGGGTCCTCTCCGCGCCGGTGATCCAGGCCGCGATCCAGGGCAATGGCGTCATCACCGGCCAGTTCACCCAGGAGGAGGCCGAGAGCCTGGCCATCCAGATGCGCTACGGCGCGTTGCCCGTGCCCCTGAAGGTGGTGGACGTGCGCACCATCGGCGCCAGCCTGGGCCAGGAGTCTGTGTCCCGGAGCCTGCGGGCCGGACTCATCGGCCTGGCTACGGTGCTCCTCTTCATGTTGATTCTCTACCGGTTGCCCGGCCTGTTGGCAGACGTCGCGCTGGCCTTCTACATCAGCCTGAACCTGGCCGTCTACAAGCTGATCCCCGTGACCCTCACCCTGGCCGGGATCGCCGGTTTCCTGCTCTCCATCGGCATGGCCGTGGACGCGAACATCCTGATCTTCGAGCGGATGAAGGAGGAGCTGCGCCGGGGGCGCTCCCTGCGGCTGGCGGTGGAGACCGGGTTCAGCCGGGCCTGGCCGGCCATCCGGGACGGCAACCTCTCCACCCTGATCTCCTGCGCCGTGCTCTACTGGTTCGGCAGCAACTTCGGCGCCAGTGTGGTGAAGGGCTTCGCGGTCACCCTCTCCATCGGTGTGGTGCTCTCCATGTTCACCGCGTTCTTCGCCACCCGAACCTTCATGCGGACGGTCCTCTCCACTGGCGGCCAGAGGCTGTTGGAGGCCCGACAGCTGGTGGGCTACTGAAGTCAGACCGGCGAACCATACAGCAAGGACATGAGCCATGCGCCTGGTTGAACGACGCTCCATCTGGTTTACCCTCTCCCTCCTGGCCATCCTGCCGGGTGTGCTCTTCATGATCTGGCAGATGGCCACCACCGGCTCGCCTCTGCCTCTGAGCATCGACTACACCGGAGGCACGGAATGGGAGCTCCGCTTTCAGCAGGCGGTAGCCCCCACAGACGTCCGCCAGGTCTTCGTGGAGGCCGGCTATCCAGACACCACGGCCTTCCACGTGGAGGACGAGCGCACGGTCCTGGTCCGCTTCAAGCCCATCGACCTGGACGAGAAGGAGCGTCTGGCCCAGGCGTTGGAGGAGCGCTTCGGCCCCTTCGAGGAGCTGTCCTACCGGAGCATCGGGCCGGCCATCGGCTCGGAGGTGAGCCGGGCCGCGGTCCTGGCCATCGTCGCGGCCTCCATCCTGATCTTGGTCTACATCGCGCTCGCGTTCCGGGAGCTCTCCCATCCCTTTCGCTACGGCACTGCAGCCGTGGTCGCCCTGGTGCACGACGTCCTGGTCACCCTTTCCTTCCTGGCCGTCATGAACCGGGTGGCCGGTTGGCAGATCGATGCCCTCTTCCTCACCGCAGCCCTGACCATCATCGGCTTCAGCGTGAACGACACCATCGTCATCTTCGACCGGATCCGGGAGAACGTGCGCCGTTACAAGGGCGAGAGCCTGGCCGCGGTGGCCAACCGCAGCATCATCGAGACGGCCCAGCGCTCCATCGCCACCCAGGTCACCGCCCTGTTGGTCCTGTTGGCCATCCTCATCTTCGGAGGGGCTACCCTGCGGGTCTTCGTGGCCACCCTGATCGTGGGCTTCGTCTCCGGGACCTACAGCTCCATGTTCAGCGCCACCCCCATCGTGGTGGCCTGGGAAGAGGGCTCCCTCTTCGGCCGCGCCCAGGCCGACAGGGCCCGGGCATCGGGCAGCCGAGCCGTGACCGCGTGACGGCCCTTCAGGGCTGCCGAGATGGGCAGGTGCCCAGAACCCCTCGGCCCCTTCTCGGCGGTCCATCCGATGCCATCGGCTCTCGGGCGGTGGGGATTCCCATCGCCCGTTTCACGTGTGGAGCGAGGACGACCGTGGGAAGCTCTCCGGCGAAGACCGCCACCATGCAGGCCCTGGTCCTGGGCGATCGGGGCGTCCGGTTTCGCACCGACGTCCCCGTGCCGGAGCTGGAGCCAGGTTGGGCCCGGATCCGGGTGCGGATGGCCGGCATCTGTGCCACGGACCTGGCCCTGGTGGCCGGCTACAAGGGAGGGTACCGGGGGATCCTGGGCCATGAGTTCGTGGGCCAGGTGGAGGACGCGCCGGAGCACCCGGAGTGGGTGGGGCGACGGGTGGTGGGAGAGATCAACATCGGCTGCGGCGGCTGTGAACGGTGTCGGAGGGGGCTGGCCAAGCACTGTCGTCGACGTCGGGTGCTGGGCATATGGGGCCATCCAGGGGCCTTCGCCACCTACCTGGCCCTGCCGGTGGCCAATCTGCACCCGGTGCCCCCGCACCTGCCCGACGCCCACGCGGTCTTCGTCGAGCCCCTGGCCGCTGCCCTCCAGATTTTGGAGCAGGTCTCGGTGCGGCCCGACACCCGGGCCTACGTGTTGGGCGATGGCCGCCTGGGCTTGCTGGTGGCCCAGGTCCTGGCCCAGACCGGCTGCGACCTCCTGGTGTTGGGTCGAAACCCCGATAAGTTGGCCATTCTGGATGCCCGGGGGATTGCCACCGTCTCTGTGGCAGGGGAAGTGCCCGAAGAGCTCCTGGCGGCCCCGGCGGACGTGGTGGTGGAGGTCACCGGGTCGCCGGCCGGGTTCCAGGTGGCCCGGAGCCTGGTGCGCCCTGGGGGCACCCTGGTGCTCAAGAGCACCTTCCCCGGTGGAATCGACGCCTTCGACGTCAGCGGGTTGGTGGTGGACGAGGTGACCGTGGTCGGAAGCCGGTGCGGCCCTTTCCCACCGGCCCTGCGGCTTCTGGCCCGGCAGGCCATCCAGGTGGAACCGCTGATCCAGCGGGTGTATCCGCTGGAGGAGGGGGTGACCGCGCTGGAGGATGCCGCCCGCAAGGGGGTACTCAAGGTCCTGTTGAGGGTGTAGAACCATGGGAGCGTCGCGCCCGGTGCGGGGGTCGATCTGGCCTCTCTGGGGGTTTCTGTGGGTGGCTGCCCTGTTCCTCTACGGCTTTGGCCCTCCCACCCTGATCGACCGGGACGTGGACCCGGCCCAGCGTCTCACGGTGGGCCAGCTTGGGCAGATGGCCCTGGCCCGCACGCCTTCCCCCGACGTCAGCGCCCGCTCGGTCCTGGTCTACGACCTGGATGCGGACCGGGAGCTGATCCTCCGGGAGCCGGATCGGCCTGTGCCGCCCGCGAGCCTGACCAAGCTCATGACCGCGCTGCTGGTGTTGGAGCGGGGCGACCTGGAGGCCTCGGTCACCGTACGACCGGAGGACCTGGTGGGAGGGGCTACCATGGGGCTCCAGGCCGGGGAGGTGTTGACCGTGGAGGAGCTGCTGCGGGGCATGTTGATGGCCAGCGCCAACGACGCGGCCATGGCTCTGGCCCGGTACCACTCGGGCCAGGCACATGTCTTCGTGCAGCGGATGAACCTCCGGGCCCACCAGATGGGGCTCACCCGCACCTACTTCGCCAACCCTACGGGCTTCGACGCGCCGGGGCACACCAGCAGCGCCCGGGACCTCTTGGCCCTGGCCAAGGTGCTGTGGGAGTACCCGCTGTTCCGGGAGATCGTGGCCACCCCGGCCGCGACGGTGGCCGGCCGCTCCCTCCGGAACACCAACCAACTCCTGGGGCGCTTCCCCGGTGCTGTGGGCGTGAAGACGGGCACCACCGAAGCCGCCGGCGAGTCCCTGGTCGCGGCCGTGGAGCGGAACGGCCGCGTGCTCTTCCTGGTGGTCCTGGGCAGCCAGGACCGGTACGCGGACGTGCAGAGCCTGTACCGGCAGGCCACCGCCTTCTACGGGTGGGTGCGCCCGGCGCCCCAGCCCCCCACCCGTCTGGATCGGGTGGAGGATGGCCAGGGCAACCGGTGGTGGCTGGCCCCCATGGAGGAGCCGTCGGAGCTCTTCCTGGCCGTGTGGGAGCGGCTGTGGCTCCGGAGCGTCCGGCGCCTGGACCTGCCGACGGGGCCCTGGTCCCCGGGACTGGAGGTCGGTCGACTGGTCTGGTATGTGGGCGGCACGGTGGTGGGCGGTCAACGGCTCAAGCTCCAGTAGCGGGACAGAGGCCCTTTCAGGGGCCTCGGAGATGCCGGCCTGGGGAGCTCTTCCCGGGGCTCGGCACCATCAGGTGGGATGCGCCATGGCAGAGGAGCGGCTGCAGAAGATCCTGGCCGCGGCCGGGGTGGCCAGCCGGCGGGGAAGCGAGGCCCTGATCCGGGCTGGCCGGGTCAAGGTGGACGGTCGGGTGGTCACAGCCCTGGGGACCAAGGTCGATCCGGCCCGGGCGACCATCACCGTGGACGACAGACCCATTGGCCCCCGGCGAGATCACGTCTACTACAAGGTGTACAAACCTCGGGGCATGCTCAGCGACATCGGGGGGGATACCCGGGGCCGCCCCACGGTGGCGGATCTGCTTCCCCAGGGCGTCCAGCGGGTGTTCCCGGTGGGGCGGTTGGACCTGAACAGCGAGGGGTTGGTCCTGCTCACGGACGACGGGGCCCTGGCCCATCGGCTCACCCATCCCCGTTACGAACATCCCAAGGTCTACTACGTGTTGGTGACCCAGCGCCCTCCGGAGAGCGCATTGAACCGGCTGCGCAGAGGGGTGGAGATCCCCGGGGGGGTCACCGCACCGGCGGACGTGGAGGTGGTGGACGCACCGCCGCCGGAGCTGATCCTGGCGCCTGGAGAGCGAAAGGGCTCGTGGCTCCGGTTCGTGCTCCGGGAGGGGAAGAAGCGCCAGATCCGCCACATGATCGCCGCGGTGGAGCTGAACTTGGTCCGCCTGATTCGGTGGGCCATCGGCCCCCTTACCCTGGCTGGGCTCCGGCCCAAGGAGGCTCGTCCCCTGACGAGGCGGGAGATCGCCGGCCTCCGGGTCCAGGCCTATGGCCGGTCCCGCTCCCGCGGTCCATCGGGCCTGTCCAGCCCTAGCCGCTCGCGCCGATCCCGTCCTCGGCGTCGCAGACGTTGAGCCAGGCCGGACACAGAGGGAGGAAGATGGAAGACCACCCGGGAGAACACTTTTCGGGCCCATCGGGGCCCCAGGTGCGCGCGAGGCAGGAGGCCCACCCCTGCCCCGGGGACCGGGTCCTGCAGGTCATCGCGATCGACGGCCCCGCGGCCTCGGGGAAGAGCACGGTGGGCTACGCGGTGGCCCAGCGACTGGGCTTCCTCTACTTCGACACCGGGGTGATGTACCGGGCGGTGACCTGGGCCGTGCTGGATCGGGGGGTGGATCCTCGGGACGAGGCTGCGGTGGGCCGGCTGGCCGAGACCGTCCGCATCGAGATCCAGGCCCCGGATGCCCTCCACGCGGACGGCCGTCAGGCCACTGTGCGGGTGGAGGGCCAGGACGTGACCTGGGCCATCCGTACTCCGGAGGTGGACAAGCATGTCTCCCTGGTGGCGGCCCATCCTCGGGTCCGGATGGCCATGACCCGACGTCAACGGGAGATCGGCCACCGCTATGGATGTGGCCAGGGCGACAAGGCCGGCGTCGTCATGGTAGGACGGGACATCGGCACCGTGGTCCTGCCCGATGCCCCGCTCAAGATCTACCTGGACGCCCCTGTGGAGGAGCGGGCCCGACGGCGGTACCTGGAGCTGGTGGGCCGGGGCAAGGAGGTGAGCTACGAGCAGGTCCTGGCCGACATGCGGCGTCGGGACACCCTCGACAGCCACCGGGAGGTGGCTCCCCTCCGGGCGGCACCGGACGCGGTGGTCGTCGACACCGGCGGTCTCACCCCCGAGGAGGTGGTGGCCCGGGTCGTGGCCCTGGCCCATGAGCGGGGAATCGGTCGGGAAGCCCCGGCATGATCCCATGGGTGAGCGCTTGAGGGCTCCCCGCCCCGGATGCCGACTCCGGGAAATTTGGCATCTCCCCCTGCTCTTTGCCATAATGGGCGCTGTATCGGTTGTGAGGCCGGGTCTCCAGGAGCGCATCGGTGGATGGAGCTCCCTTTCGCGCAGGAGCCCGAAGCTTCCCCCAGAGGGACGATCCTCAAGGGGTCGGCTTCCGGGCTGCTGCTTTCTGTGTGCACCGACCATGAACGCCCAACTGCAGGTCGATTCGCAGCCGGATCCAGAGCCTGGCAGTAGCTCCCGTTCCAGGGGTGGAACAGGGCTGCCGGGGCCCTGGACCCTGGGTGGGCTGCGTCGTTGTCCACCATCCGAGAGCGGCCGTGGCAGGTCGTGGCCGGGGATCACCCGGGACGGCGAGAGCCCGGAAGTCCCCAGCGCCCGCCGCCGTCCGTGAGGTCTGCGTCTCTTTCCTCCCCCTCGCCGACGGCGCTCTGGGCGCTGTCGGCTTCCCCTTTCCCTGCCCCTACCGGGCTCCCTGCGTAGGTTCGAATCTCGCCTGGGAACGCCTTTCCAGGCCCGGCATGTATCGTCTCCGATAAGGTCGGAACCGGAATATCGGCCCGATGCCCTGCGCCCAGGGGACAGGTCCTGCTCCCCTCTCCAGGGAGTATCGCGCCGAAGCCACTTGGAGGAAGCGAGGGTAGAGAGGATGGTCGAGCCCATGGTCGTCGATCGGGCATTGGAGCGCGTCCGGGCCCTGTTGGAGAGGGGCCGGAACCGGGAGGCAGCCCAGCTCCTCCGCAGGCTCCACCCGGCGGACGCGGCGGAGGTGCTCTACGAGCTGGAGCCCGACCGCCGAGCCGTGGTCCTCCACGAGCTGGACTGGGAGACCATCGCGGACATCCTGGAGGAGCTGGACGAGGACGAGATGGTGGAGGTGGTGGAGAGCCTGACCACCTCGGAGCTGGCCGGGGTGTTGGATGAGATGGAACCGGACATGGCCGCGGACCTCCTGGGCGAGCTGGAGGAGGCAGAGGCCGCGGAGGTCCTCCAGCAGATGGAGGAGCGGGAGGAGGTCGCGCCCCTCCTGGCCTATCCGGAGGACACGGCCGGGGGCATCATGACCACGCCCCGGCATATGCTCCGGCGCCATATGACCGTGGCCCAGGCCATGGCCTTCCTGCGGGAACACTACCAGGACGAACACGACCTCTACTACCTCTACGTCCTCGATCGAAACCAGCGGCTGGTGGGCATCGTCAGTCTCCGGGCCCTGGTCCTGGCAGATCCAGACCAGACCCTGGATGAGATCATGGAGCGGGATGTGATCTCGGTGTCGCCGGACGTGGACCAGGAGGAGGTGGCCCGGCTGTTGGCCCGCTACAACCTCCTGGCCCTGCCCGTGGTGGACGAGGAGAACCATCTCCTGGGCATCGTCACGGTGGACGACGTGATGGACGTGTTGGAGGAGGAGGCCACGGAGGACATCTACGGCATCGCCCAGATGAGCGGGGATGCGGCCATCTTCAGCCCCCTGCGGGAGGCAGTACGCACCCGCCTCTTCTGGTTGATGGTGAACCTGGGTACGGCCTTTCTGGCCTCGGCCGTGGTCTCCCTCTTCGAGGGCACCATCGCCCGGGTCGCGGTGTTGGCCACCTTCATGCCCATCGTCGCGGGCCAGGGCGGCAACGCGGGCATCCAGACCTCCACCATCGTCATTCGGTCCCTGGCCCTGGGCGAGCTGGCCCTGGACGAACTCTGGAAGGCCCTGCGCTACGAGCTCCTCCTGGGGCTGCTCAACGGGATCGCCGTCGGCCTGGTGGTGGCCGGCGTGGCCCTGGTATGGAAGGGCAATCCCATGCTGGGCCTGGTGATCGGCGTCGCGATGGTGGGCAACATGCTCATGGCGGCCCTGGCCGGCGTCCTGATCCCCTTCGCGCTCCACCGGATGGGACGAGATCCGGCCCTGGCCTCGGGGATCTTCCTCACCACGGTGACCGACGTCTGCGGCTTTCTCTTCTTCCTGGGGCTGGGCACCTGGCTGTTGCTCTGAGGGATGTGGCGAGACGAGGGCCCCGGCGGCGGGGACCGCCCCGGACCCGGACGGGGTCCCCGCCGCCTGGTTTGCCATTTTTCCGGGATCGGCTACACTGTTCCTCCAGTGGACGAATGGCCTGGCGGCCTGTCCCGCCGCTGCCGAGGAAGCGAGGAGACGTCATGCGCGCGCTGCCTTCCCATCCGGACACCGTGCTGGTCAATGGGCGGATCTACACCGTGGATCCGGACCTGCCCTGGGCCCAGGCCCTGGCCATCCGGGAGGGGCGGATCCTGGCCCTGGGCACGGACCCGGAGATCCGAGGGCTGGCCGGCCCCCGCACTCGGATCATCGACGTGGGCGGCCGTCTGGTCCTGCCGGGCCTGTGGGATGCCCACATCCACTTCCTTCCCTGGGCCCTGGGGCGTCAGCGGGTGCAGCTGGCCGACACCCGCAGCAAGGCGGAGATGCTGGCCCGGATCCAGGCCCGGGCCCAGGAGACGCCCCCGGGGCGTTGGCTGCTGGGCCATGGCTGGAACGAGAGCTTCTGGGGCGAGACCGAGTTCCCGACCCGCGAGGACCTGGACCCGGTCACCGGCACGGACCGACCGGCCTGCTTCACCCGCAGCGACATGCACTGTGCCGTGGTCAACACCGCGGCCCTGCAGGCGGCCGGCATCACCGGGGAGACCCCAGATCCGCCCGGCGGTGTCATCGACCGGGACCCGCGAGGGGAGCCCACCGGCGTGCTCCGGGAGCAGGCCATGGACCTGGTGTTCCGCCATGTGCCCAGGCCCACGGACGCGGAGGTGGAGGCCGCCATGCGGGCCGGGATGGCCGAGCTGCACCGCCTGGGCGTGACCGGCATCCACGACCAACGTTCCGGGAACGGCACCGAGGGGCGCCGGGCCCTGGCCGCGTTCCAGCAGCTCCGCCAGGAGGGGGACCTGCGTCTGCGCGTCGCGTGCAACCTCTTCTACCGGGATCTGGAGCATGTGGAGGCCCTGGGACTCCGGACCGGGCTGGGGGATGCTGTCCTGCGCTTGGGCCATGTGAAGCTCTTCACCGACGGCAGCCTGGGCAGCCGCACCGCGTGGATGATGGAGCCCTTCCTTCCCCAGCCCGGGGAGCCGGCGGACAACCGGGGGGTGAACGTGACCCCGGTGGAGGAGATGGCCGCTGCCTTCCGCCGCGCCACGGTCCAGGGCTTCCCCATCAGCGTCCACGCCATCGGCGACCAGGCCAATCGGGTCTGTCTGGACCTGTTCGAGGAGTTGGCCAGTGTGGGGCTCCAGCCCCCCGTGCCCCATCGTATCGAGCACGCGCAGACCCTCCACCCCGACGACCTCCCCCGTTTCGGGCAGCTCGGCCTCACCGCCAGCGTCCAGCCCATCCACTGCACCGACGACATGGACACCGCGGACCTTCTTCTGGGCCAGCGGGGCCGTCGCATGTACCGCTTTCGCAGCCTCCACGCGGCCGGCGCGCTCCTGGCCTTCGGCAGCGATGCCCCGGTGTCCGATCCCAACCCCTTCCTGGGCTTCCATGCGGCCCTCTATCGCCAACGGCCCGAGCGCATGGAACGCCCTGCCTGGTATCCGGAGGAGTGTCTGGATCTGCCCACCGTCATCCAGGCCTATACCCTGGGCCCGGCCCAGGCAGTGGGATGGCAGGCCCTCCTGGGCAGCCTCGCTCCGGGCAAGCGGGCCGACCTCATTGTGCTGGACCGGGATCTCTTCGCGTTGGCTGCCCGGAACGTCCGGGACGATGCCATCGCGCGGACCGAGGTGCTCTTGACCCTGTTCGACGGCCAGGTGGTGTGGGCCGATCCCCGAACCGGGTGGAGCGGATGAGACGAGGGGGCGCTCCGACGCCTCTGGACCTGGGCCCCTCCGGGCCCGTGCCCTGGTCGGCTACCCCTGTACGGGGGAGGGGGGCGATCTGGGGTTTGAGAACCCTGTTTGACAATCCCCGGGCAACTCCCATAATGGTAGGCAGGACCCATCCCCCGGTCTGGGCGTCGTTCGACGCTCTGTACCCGGTTCCCCATCCCGCCAAAAGGAGGTGTCTGCATGCGCCGAATCGGTCTGTTCTCCCTATTGGTCATCGTGGTGCTGTTGCTGGCCGCGTGTCCGGCACCACCGCCCCCGGCCACGGCCCCTGAGGGCGGCGCGGCCGCCGGTGAGGCCGCGGCCGCGCCCAGCGGCGAGCTGAACCTGCTCTGCACCCCGCAGGTCCAGTGGTGTGAGGGCATGAAGGCGGAGTTCGAGAAGCGGTATCCCGACATCACGGTCAACTTCGTCCGCATGTCCAGCGGCGAGTCCCTGACCCGGCTCCGCAACGAGCGGGACAATCCCCAGTTCGACATCTGGTGGGGAGGCCCCATCGACAGCTTCATCGCGGCCAAGCAGGAGGGGCTGTTGGAGGCCTACGATTCGCCCAACCACGCGAACCTGGCCGATCCCGAGAAGTACCTGGACCCCGACAAGTACTGGGTGGGCATCTACGTGGGCACCCTGGGCTTCGCCACCAACAAGAACTGGCTGGCAGAGAACCCCGGGGTGGAGCCGCCCCGGAGCTGGGACGATCTGTTGAAGCCGGAGTTCCAGGGCCAGATCATGGTGGCCCACCCCTCCAGCTCCGGGACCTCGTACACGGCCCTGTGCACCATCCTGCAGATCAAGGGCGAGGAGGAGGGCTGGGAGTTCCTGAAGCAGTACGCAGGCCAGGTGCTCCAGTTCACCAAGAGCGGCGCGGCCCCTGCGAAGTTCGTGGGCCAGGGTGAGGCCGCAGTGGGCATCGTCTTCTCCCACGACATCGTGGCCGAGATCGAGAACGGCGCTCCCCTGGAGCTGACCTTCCCCGAGGAGGGCACCGGCTACGAGATCGGCGGCATGGGCATCGTGGCCGGGGCCAAGAACCTGGAGAACGCCAAGCTCTGGTACGACTGGGCCCTGGAGCCCGCGACCCAGGAGCTGGGCCCCAAGTACCAGGCCTACCAGGCCCCCACGGTGAAGGGCGCCCAGGCTGCCCGGCCCGAGCTGCTCCAGGTCACGCTCATCGACTACGACTTCCAGTGGTGCGGCGAGAACAAGAAGGCCTTCGTGGACAAGTTCACCAACGAGATCGCCGGCGCGGAGAACCTGCGCAAGTAACCCTCCTCCCACGTGGCGGCCGGCGGGGAGACCTCTTTCCCCGTCGGCCGCATGGAATGGCTGCGCCCCCTCCAGGAGCGTTCTATGGCTGAAGCCTCTCCCGGTGCAGTGGTGCCCACCGCGGCCCCGGCCCAGGCGGAGCGTTCGACCCTGTGGCGCCGATGGCAGGAGTTCCGTCTCATCGGCCAGGACCCGGTGTTGGCCCTGGGCCTGATGGCCGTGGGGGCTTTTGTCTTCGTCTTCGTGGTCTGGCCCTTGGTGCGGGTGATCGTCCAGGGCTTCTTCGATCCCCAGACAGGGGAGTTCAGTACGGTCTACTTCGCGCAGTACATCGATCCCTACTACCGGGGCTACAACTACTGGGTCCTGCGGAACACCTTGGTCATGGGGGTGGCCACCGCGGCCGGGGGCACCCTCCTGGGCTTCATCTTCGCGTACACCATGGTCCGCTGCAACGTGCCCTTCCCCCGGCTGCTGCACACCCTGGCCCTGCTGCCCACCATCTCCCCGCCCTTTGCCATCGCCATCGCGACCATCCTCCTCTTCGGCCGAGCCGGGCTGGTGACCAAACGGATCCTGGGCATGGAGTTCGGCCCGGGGGCCAACGATGTCTACGGCCTGGACGGCCTGGTCTTCGTCCAGATCGTGACCTTCTTCTCCGTGGCCTATCTGATCATCCGGGCCATGTTGGAGCGTCTGGACCCGGCCATGGAGGAGGCCGCGCTGAGCCTGGGGGCCAGCAAGTACTATATCTTCCGCACGGTGACCCTGCCCCTCCTCATCCCAGGCCTGGCCGGTTCCTTTCTCCTGCTCTTTGTGGAGTCCCTGGCCGATCTGGGCAACCCCTTGCTGTTGGGGGGGAACGTCAGCGTCCTCTCGGTGGAGATCTTCCTGGCCATCAACGGCCAGTACGACCAGCAGAAGGGGGCGGCCCTCTCCTTGGTCCTGTTGATCCCCACCCTGACGGTCTTCCTGCTCCAGCGCTACGTGGTCAGCCGCCGTTCCTACATCGCGGTGACGGGCAAGCCCACGGGCGGCCATCTCCAGGTGAAGGAGCCCTGGATCCGCTGGACCTTCATCGGCATCACCGGGCTGATGCTCCTGCTGGTGTTGGCCCTGTACGCCTCCATCCTGATCGGCTCCCTCACCCGGCTCTGGGGGATCGACTACACTCCGGACCTGACCCACTACCGGACGGCGTTCACCCGGGGGCTGAACGCGATCCTGTCCACCACCTTCCTCTCCGCGGTGGCCACCCCGGTGGCCGGGCTCATCGGCATGGTCATCGCGTTCCTGGTGGTCCGCAAGGCCTTCTCTGGGAAGGAGGCCCTGGATTTCGCCTCCAATCTGGGCGGGGCGGTGCCGGGGACCATCCTGGGCATCGGCTACATCCTGGCCTTCATCAACGCGCCCATGGGGGTGGTGGCCGTGATCTATGCCCTGTTGGCCGCCTACCTGATCTCCACCGCGGTGGACGGCTGGTCCCGCCGGCTGGCCGTGTTGGCCGGGGCCACGGCCGTGGGCTATGGCATCAACTGGCTCCCCTACTACCTGGGCCTGGACGAGGACGGCTGGCGCTGGCTCCTGGTGGTGGGCTTCCTGGCCCTGGCCCTGATGGCCGGGCGGGGCGCGGTGCCGGAGAAGCGGCGGGGCGCGGTGGCCGTGTTGGTGGGTATGGCCCTGATGTTGGCCCTCTACAACCTGGCCCCACTGGTCACCGATCCGCTGGCTCGGTGGGGGCGCACACTCTCGGGGCTCATCGCGTCACGAGTGGTCACCAAGTCGGCCAGCATGCTCAAGGTCTTTCTCCAGCCCACCATGGCCATCCTGGCCTTCACCTACCTGGTGGCGGGCCTCTATCCCGTGGCCCAGATGCGGCCCGGCTGGCGGGTTCCCCTGGCTGCGGGCATCCTGGCCCTGAGCGCATCGCCCATGTTCTTCGGCACCCCTCTGGCCCTGGTGGGGACCCCCTACATCGTCATCGCCGCGTACGCGGTCCGCAGCCTGCCCGCGTCGGTCCGAGCCGGTGTGGCGGCCCTGCAACAGATCGATCCGGCCATCGAGGAGGCCTCCACCAGCCTGGGCGCGGACGCGGGCTACACCTTCCGCCATGTGACCCTGCCCCTGATCCTGCCGGCCTTCATCGCCGGCCTGATCTTCGCCTTCGCCCGCCACATGACCAGCCTCTCGGCCATCATCTTCCTCACCACCGCGGAGTGGCCCATCCTGACGGTCTGGATCCTGAGCGAGGTGGAACAGGGGGGCATGAGCGTGGCCGCGGCCTACTCCATGATCCTGATCGCCATCGTGCTGGTGGCCATCGGCCTCACCTACCTGGTGGTGGGCCGGGCCTTCACGGCTCGTCCGGATGTGGACCTGACCGTGGGTGGCGGATAGCACCATCCTCGAGGAGAGAGACGTGTATCTTCGTCTGGAGCAGCTCACCAAGGTCTTCCCAGGCCGCGGCGGCAGCGCGGACGTCCTGGCGGTGGATGACGTCTCCCTGGACATCGAACGCGGGGAGTTCGTGACCCTGTTGGGGCCCTCTGGATGTGGCAAGACCACCACCCTGCGCCTGATCGCGGGGTTCGAGTTCCCCACTCGGGGCCGGATCGTCCTGGACGGCCAGGAGATCAACCACCTGCCGCCCAACCGCCGGGACATGGCCATGGTCTTCCAGAGCTATGCGGTCTTTCCCCACCTGAGCGTCTTCGAGAACATCGCCTATGGCCTGCGGGTGAAGAAGCTCCCGGGGGATGAGATCCGGCAGCGGGTGCGGGAGGTCATGGAGCTGACGGAGCTCACCGGGCTGGAGAACCGGCAGCCCAACGAGCTCAGCGGCGGCCAGCAGCAGCGGGTGGCCCTGGCCCGGGCCCTGGTGATGGAGCCCAAGGTGCTCCTCTTCGACGAACCCCTGAGCAACCTGGACGCGAAACTCCGGGTCCAGATGCGCAGCGAGATCCGCCGCATCCAACAGGAGCTGGCCATCACCAGCGTCTACGTCACCCACGACCAGGAGGAGGCCATGGTCCTCTCGGACCGCATTGTGGTCATGGACCAGGGGCAGATCCAGCAGGTGGGCACCGCGCCGGAGATCTACCGTCGGCCTCGCAACCGCTTTGTGGCGGACTTCATCGGTCGGGCCAACTTCCTCCCCGGGGTGGTGGAGCAGGTGGACGCGGAGAGCGTCCACGTGCGGGTGTACCAGGTGTCCGTGCCGGTGCCCCGGCCGGATGCGGTGAGCTTCCATCCTGGCCAGGAGGTGTGGGTCCTCCTCCGTCCCGAGTCCGTGCGCATACACCTGGAGGCCCCGCCGGAGCCCGCCTTCCTGGGCGATGTGGTGCGGACCTCCTATCTGGGCGCGTGGGCGGAGTACGAGATCGCCATCGATGGGCAGCGGATCCTGGCCGTCCAGTACAACCCCGCGGAGGAGGAGCTGATCCCCCCGGGTACCCAGGTCCACGCGGAGCCCATCCGCTCCAATCTCTACCTGTTGCCCGGGGAGGAGCGGTTTCCCCAGGAGGTTCTCGCGTAGGATCCCAGTGCTCCGCGTCAGAACGTGCCCACCAGGCCGGCTCCGGGCCCTGCCCGGCAGGGGAACACGGTGGCGGAGCGGCCGGTCTGGGCCCTGTACCGTTCGGGCACCGTGGCCAGGAACTGCGCCACGGCCTCCAGACGCACCAACACGACGATACATCCTCCCCAGCCGGCACCGGTGAACCGGGCGCCCACCACGCCCTCCACTTCCATGGCCAGGGCCACCAGGGTGTCCAGCTCGGGGGTGGTCACCTGGTAGTCGTCTCGACCGCTGGCATGGGCCTCCCGCAGCAGCCGCCCCACCTCTGCCATCTCCCCCCGTTCCAGGGCCGCTACCGTGGCCAACACCCGTCGGTTCTCGTGCCACACGTGTCGACAGCAGGCCCGAACCCGTAGCGGCGCGTCGGGCGGCACATTGGGCAGGTCTTCCAGCGGATGGCCCAGGGCCTGGAGCTCCGCCGGCGTGATGACCTCCGGCAGGAGAGGCTCCAGCCGGGACCAGTCCACGGCCTCCACGTCCCGCAGGTGGCCGATCCCCGGGTGCGCGCGGCGCAACAGGGCCACACCGGCCCGACAGGCGGCCACCCGTCGGTTGAACTCGTTGCGGGTGTTCTGGTGGCGTACGCCGCTGTCCACCACCAACAGCCGGTGACCTGGGGGCAATGGCACCGGACGAGAGCGAAAGCTGCCTCCAGGCAGGGGGCGACAGTCCAGGAAGAGGGCGTGGTCTCGCCGGGCCTGGAGCGCGATGTACTGGTCCATGATGCCTCCCCGGGTTCCCACGTACCACTCGGCCTGGGAGCAGAGCTGGGCCATGGTGTCCCCGTCCCATCTCCATCCCCCGAAGTAGGCCAGGGCCACGGCGCTGGCCACTGTCAGCGCGGAGGAGGAGCTGAGCCCCGCACCTCGGGGCACGCCGTGGGGCGGGCGCCCGTCTACCAGGACGTCCAGGCCCGGGAGTTCCAGGCCCAGGCGGCGGGCCAGCTCCTGGGCGGCCCCGCGCACGTAGTTGCTCCAATCGCCGGCAGGAGCCGGTGGGATGGCGGTGGCCAGTGGGAAGGCCCGTGGCGGAAAGCGGGGCTCCAGGTTGTGCAGGTGGATCGTGGAGTCCGGACGTGGGCGGGCAAAGAGCAGCACATCCTTGTCCAGGGCCAGGGGGAGGACGTAGCCGTCGTTGTAGTCCGTGTGTTCGCCGATCAGGTTCACCCGGCCCGGCGCCCGGAAGACCGTCACCGGTCCCGGGCCGAACCGTTCCCGGAACGCGGCCAGTCCGGCCTGGTAGCGGCGGATCTGGGGCTGGATCTCCGGGCCGTAGACGGCGGTCAGGGCGGTCGCGAGGTCGGTCATGGCGTTGGCAGGGACCCCAGAAAGGGGTGGTTTTCAGGGCGGGTGGGGAGGATCGGGGTGGGTGTGGAGGGCCTGGACCGCCTCACACCAGGCCTGGCGCAGCAGGGCCGCGCTCTTGGGCATGGCCGTCCCCGGAGGTTCCTGGCCCTCCATTTCGATGGAGACGTACCCGGTGAAGCCGGCCTTCAACAGGAGGCGGAAGATTCGGGGGTAGTCCAGGTCCAGGGTATACCAGGTGCCACCGCCGGGGTAGGTCTTGGCGTGGACCAGCCAGACGTACGGAGCGACCCTGGCCATGGCCGCGTACATGTCCTCCTCGAAGAGGAAGTTCCCGCAGTCCAACACGGCCCGAAACCAGGGGGAGTCCACCTCCTCCAGGATGCGGACCATGTCCTCCGCGAAGGTGGTGAGGCCCCAGTGGTTCTCCAGCAGGAGGAGAACGCCCCGGCGCTCTGCGTGGGTGAGACACTGCTCGACGGCCTCCACCACCCAGCGGAGGCCGTCTTCCTTCGTGTAGCCTGGCCATGGCTCCACCCAGCCCTGGGCCTGGAGGAGCTCGTCGAAGGGGCCGCTCTTGCGCCAGCCTCCGGAGTGGATCCGCACAGAGGGGATGCCCATCTCGTGGGCCAGGTCGATGCAGTGGAGGGTATGCTTCACCTCTTCCCAGCGCGTTTCCACGTCCTGGTGGACGAAATCCTGGTGGATGGAGAGGCCGTAGAGGTCCAGTCCGAGATGAAAGGCGTGGCGTTTCAACCGGTGTAGGTAGGCCGGATCCTCGGACTCCAGCTGGCGGTGCAGGATCTCCACGCCGGCCAGGCCCAGGCGCGCGGCCGCCTCCAGCACCTGCTCGATAGGGGGGCGTTCCGCGGTGAAATGCCAGTAGGAGTAGGTGGAGGTGCCCAACCGCAGGGTAGGTGTCCATTGGGAGCCCATGTGCGCTGCTCCGTTGTGCCGTCGGCCTGGTCTGGAAGGGTTCCTGGATGCCCGGGATTCGCGCCGGGCCCTGGGGGCGGAATCCGCTCGTCCCCCGCTGAGGGGAGCGCCTCCATCATACCATGGGCCCTACCCGAGGGCAACGGCGCCGGGAGAAACGGAGCATATTTCAGGGCCATCGTTGCGGTGAGGCTCCCTGCCCCCTGGGGGCGTGCGAACAGGCCTTGGTGCTGCAGGGCTCGACCCTTGTGGAAGACACCTGGGGGAACTTCGCCCTCTCCAGCCTGGGGCCTGGCCTCTTTTCCGGTAGGGCCGGGATCCGTCCAGGGGTCCTTTCCCCTTTATTCGGCCCTTCGGCTTCCGAGCATGAAGCTGGCCCCGGCGCCCAGGGCCAGACCTGTACAGATGCCGTACAGCCAGCCGAACGCCAGATGCTGGGCCAGGGTGCCTCCCAGGAAGGTCCCCGCCACCTGGCCCAATCCAGAGGCCGCGTGGAACAGGCCCGTGTTCTGTCCGCGGCTTCCCTTGGGGCCCCATTCCGCGGCGAAGACCATGGCCGTGGCCGTGTAGCTCGCGAAGGCGACCCCGCGGAGAAGCTGGATGCCCAGCAGGCCCAGGAAGACCCGGGCCAACAGGAGGTAGCCCACCAGCACGCCGGCGATGCCCAGGCTGCCGGCCACCAGGAGGGGGGTGCGCCCCACCCGGTCCGAGGCCAGGCCGCTCCCGCTCATGGCCGGGAACTCCACCAGCGCGGCCAGCCCCCAGAGGGAGGCGATGGCGCTCTTCGTGTAGCCCAAGGAGGCCATGAAGTTGGGCCACACCGAGGCCCCGGCCACGTGGGCGGCCATCCACAGGGTTACCCCCAGGAGGAAGGGGATGGGCAATCGGGTGCCGGTTCCTCGGGCGGATCGGGGCCCAAGTTGCTGGAGCGGGCGCAGGGAGGGCTGGGCCGCGCGGGAACTCGTCTGGGTCTGGGCTGAGGTCTCTTCCACCTCGTGCAGGCACAGGCCCAGCCCGCCGGCCAGCCCATAGAGGAGCCCACCCAGGGCCAGGGCTCGGTCCAGGCCGGCGATGTCTGCGATGTAGCCGCCTGCCACGGCCGTGGCCGCGAAGGCCAGGGAGGCCACGCCGCGGTAGCCGCCCATGCGATGCCCGCGGCGGCCTTCGCCGGCCAGGATGTCCCCCATGAGGGCCAGGCTGGGGGTGGTGTACGCGGCCAGGGCCAGGCCCTGGAGGGCATGGAAGAGCCACGCCCAGCCCAGGGTAGGCGCCCGGCTGAGGAGGCCGTAGAGAGCGGCCATGGCCAGCAGGCCACCTACCAACAGGGGTTTCCGGTGGCGCCAACGGTCTGTGGCCCGGCCCCACAGGTAGTTGCTGGCCAGGAAGACCGCCGAGAAGGTGGTCAGCACCTGGGCGATCTGGCCGTAGTCCGCGCCCAGATCCTCCAGGAAGAGGACCAGGAGGGGCGCGCGGATGCCTGTGGCCCCATAGACCAGGGCGATCATCCCGGTGAGGAGACGGTAGTCCCTTCGGGTGGAGGGATGCATGGCAAAACATTGGGGGTGGCGGGTCTGGCCCACCACCCCCGAGGGTTTGGGTGTGTGCGCGAGGCGATCAGCGGGCCGGCTCCAGGCGGCCGGTGAGCAGGAGGACCACCGCGAAGGGATCCGCGTAGGGGCCGTTCAGGTAGACGGGATCGTCGTCCGCGGGCCAGCCGGCCACCCGCAGGCCCTCCACCACCGGGTTGTTGCCGTAGCGCTCCCAGAGGGGGATCTGGGGCAGGACCTCGTTGTAGATCCGCGCGAGCTGGTTCACCAGATCCTTCTGCTGGTCGATGTCGTTGCCCTTGCCGGTCGCGTCCACCAGCTCGACCAGGTCGATGCCGTTGTACTCCATGGGGAAGTTCATCCCCGGGCCGGCGGTGGCGGCCTCGCCGCCGGTGTAGTTGTAGCTGTTGAAGTTCACGTTGAAGGCGAAGTGCGGATGGGGGTTGCCCGCGCCCCACTCGCGGATGGCCATCTGGAAGTTGCCGGAGCGGACCTCCTGGGGATGCTGGGTGAAGGTGATGCCCCGGAACACCGTCTTGATGCCGAAGTCCGTGAGCTGCTGGGCGGCGTTCTCCGCGGCCGCGGACCAGTCCGCGAACTCGGAGGGGGCGATGAGCTCGAACTCCAGGCGGTTGCCCCGGTCGTCCATCCACACGCCGTCGCTGTCCCGGCTGAAGCCCAGGTCCAGCAACATCTGCTCGGCCTTCTCCCGGTCCACATCGTAGGCGTTGAGCTGGGCCTGGGTCTCCTGGCTCAGCCAGTTGGGCACCAGGTTGTCGGAGAAGCCGCACATGCACAGGTTCCGGCGGCCCGAGTCGCCCAGGGAGATGAAGCCGTTCTCATCCCGGTCGATGACATAGGCCACGGCCTGGCGGAACTCCTTCAGGTTGAAGGGATAGACATCGTGGTTGAAGTAGAGGGCCGGGCCGGAGTAGAGGGGAGCCCGCAGGATGCGGATGCCCTCCTCCATGAACTGGCGCTCGGTGGCCGGCGGGAAGCCGTGGGTGGCGTAGTCGATCTCCTTGGCCAACACCAGGGGCGTCACGTCCGGGGTCTCGCCGTTGTAGTTGACGATCCGGTCGAACTTCACCCAGTCGGCCATGAACGAGGTGGGCACCTTGTTCAGGATCATCTGGGCCTCGGTGATGCTGTCCTGGTCGATCTTATACGGGCCCAGGACCACGAAGTCCTCTGGTCGGAACTCGTTCAGCTCCTGGAGCAGGGCCTTCCACTCCTCCGAGTCCTTGTCCTTGCCCGCGGCCACCAGCTCTCGGGTCCGGGCGGCGAAGTCGCCGTAGACCGAGGAGGGCCGGATGTAGGCCTCGCGGAGGACCCGGCGGGGCACGGTGGTGGAGGGCTCGATCAGGCTGAAGTCCACCGTGAGGTCGTCCACCGCGGTGACCCCGTCGATGAAGCGCCAGACGGTCAGGTTCTGCAGCCGCATGATGTCGAAGGTGTCCACCACATCCTGGGCGGTGAAGGGGCTGCCGTCGCTCCACACCGCGCCCTCCTGCAGGTAGACCCGGAGGGTGGTGTCGTCCACCCATTCCCAGGACTTGCCGGCCAGGGGCAGCCAGCTCTCATCCGCCCACATGTACATGAACAGAGGGGGCTCCATCAGGGTGCGGTAGATGCCCAGGGTGATGGCGTTGGTCACGAAGGTGTTGTAGTGGCCCGCTGGGGGAACCTGATAGGGCCAGGCGGAATGGAACTCCGACGGGGCGGCCTCCTCCGCGGGGGCGGCCTCCTCGGCCGGGGCGGCTTCCTCCGCGGGGGCGGCCTCCTCCGCGGGGGCGGCTTCCTCCCCGGGGCTCGGTGCGGCCGCGGGGGCACACGCGCTCAGGGCCAGGGAGAACACCAGGAACAACACGAGCAGACGCCTGAACTTCATAGGGCTCCTCCTTGTGGTGTGTGAAACGGATGGAATGGTTGACGAACGACCGGTGACGGTCGGGCGCGAGCAGGGATTCAGTTCTGTCTTCGCTGGCTCCAGCGGATCCAGGCCCCGATCAGGGCCAGGAAGACCACGCCCATGATGAAGGTGATCTGGCTGATCACGTACTCCGGGGTGCCCTTGTCCACCACCAGGAGCAGGCCACCGCTGATCAGGGTCACGTAGGTGCCGATGCGGATGCCGGCGCGTCCCAGTTCGGGAGGCATGGTCCTCTCCTCAGGCCAGCAACTGGATGGGCTCGGACTTGCGGACCGGGCAGGCGACCCGTCCGCCCTCCGAGATGGGCTCCAGGGGCGGCACGTTCACGTCGCATTCTCCCTCCACGAAGTAGGGGCATCGGGGGTGGAAGGTGCACCCCGACGGCAGGGCCAACAGGCTGGGGATGTCTGCGCTCCGCAGCTCCATGCGCCGTTTGCGCCGGGTGAGCTCCGGATCGGCCTCGGGGACCGCGGAGAGCAGGGCCTGGGTGTAGGGATGGCGGGGGTCCTGGATCACCCGGGGGGTCGGTCCGTCCTCCACGATGCGGCCCAGGTACATCACCGTGATCCGACCGTGCCAGGCGAAGTACTTGGCCAGGGCCAGGTCGTGGGTGATGAACAGGAAGGTCACGTGGAACTCCTCCTTGAGCCGGGTGAGCATGTTGAGCAGGCTGACCCGGATGGAGACGTCCACCATGGAGACGGCCTCGTCGGCCACGATGAAGCGGGGCTCCACGGTCAGGGCCCGGGCCACGGAGACCCGTTGACGCTGGCCGCCGCTGAGCTGGTGGGGGTACTTGTTCAGGAAGTCCTCCGGGGGCGTCAGGTCCACGATCTCCAACAGCTCCAGGGCCCGTTTCCGGGCACCGGATGGGCCGTCGACCTTCCGGTGGCGCAGCAGGGGGGTGACCAGGATCTGCTGCACGGTCTGGACAGGGTTCAGGGAGGCGTAGGGGTCCTGGTGGATGATCTGGACCGCGTGGCGGTAGCGGCGGTACTCCTCCGGGGCCATCTGGGAGATGGGGCGGCCCTCGAAGAGGATCTCCCCGGCCGTGGGGGGGAGCAGGCCCGCGATCATGCGGCCGGTGGTGCTCTTGCCGCAGCCGCTCTCCCCCACCAGGCAGAGGATCTCCCCTTCCTGGATGGCGAAGGAGACGGCGTCCACGGCCACGACCTGTTCCTTGCCTCGGCCGAAGGTCTTGGTGATGTGGCGGGCTTCGATGATGGGGGCCATGGCAGCAGCTCAGGCGTTCGGTGTGCGTCGGTGCAGAGGGGTGCGCCCCAGCTCCGCGGCCACCTCGGTCCAGTGCCAGCAGGCGGCCAGGTGGTGCTCGCCCACCTTCTCCAGGGGGGGCTCCTCCTTCCGGCAGCGTTCCGTGGCGAAGGGGCAGCGGGGATGGAACTTGCACCCGCTGGGCAGGTCGATCAGGTCCGGCGGCGAGCCGGGGATGGAGTAGAGCTCCTCGTAGCCGCCGGTGACTGTGGGCACGGCCCGGATCAGCCCCAGGGTGTAGGGGTGTCGGGGTTGGTAGAAGATGGCCTCGGAGGGGCCCAGCTCCACCACGGTGCCCGCGTACATGGTGGCCACCCGATCCGCCAGCTCCGCGGCGATGGCCAGATCGTGGGAGATGAAGATCATGGTGAAGTGGAGCTCCTCCTTCAGCCGGCGGAGGAGGTCCATGATGGTCCGCTGGGTCAGGATGTCCAGCGCGGTGGTGGGCTCGTCCAGGATCAGGATCTGGGGATCCAGCAGGAGGGAGAGGGCGATGAGCACCCGTTGGCGCATGCCGCCGCTCAGCTCGTGGGGATAGGCGTCGATCACCCGGTCCGCGTCCAGTTGGACGAAGCGGAGGAGCTCCAGGGCCTTCTGGCGTACGGCTCGGCGGTCGGACCAGCCATGGGCCCGGGCCGTGTCCCAGAACTGGTCCCAGATGCGGATGACCGGGTTGAACGCGTTGAGCGCGGACTGGAAGACCATCGCGCATTCCTTCCAGCGGAAGCGGCGGAGCTCTGGGCCTTCCAGGGCCAGGACGTCCATCTCCCGGCCGTCGCGCCGGTAGCGGATCGCACCCTGGGTGATGCGGGCGGTCTTCACCAGCAGCCGGACGATGCCCAGGCCCAGGGTGGTCTTGCCCGAACCGCTCTCGCCGATCAGGGCCAGGCTCTCGCCCCCGTGGAGGTCGAAGGAGACTCCTCGGACGGCCTGCACCGGCCCCCGACGGCTGCTGTAGACGATGTGTACGTCCCGGAGGCTCAGGGGAGGCCGGGACTCGGTCTCGCCCTCCTGCACCCAGGTCACGGAGTTCGCCATGGAGCTTGCCGTGGAAAGGGTCACCCGATCATTCTCCTGTGCGCAGTCGTGGGTTGAACACCAGCTCCAGGGAGCGGGTCATGGTCACCACCGAGAGCTGGAGGATCACGATGGCCGCCACCGGCATCATGATGTACCAGATGCTGTCCTTGTAGAAGATCGCACCCCGGACCCAGGCCAGGCTGAGCATGACGCCCCAGTTGCTCCCCGAGAAGGGGACCAGCCCGAAGAGGACCAGGCCCACCTGGGCGTAGACCGCGCCGGTCATGGCCAGGGCAAAGCTGACGATGATGTAGGTCATCATGTTGGGCACGATCTCCCGGAAGACGATGTGCCAGGTCCCCAGGTCCAGGGCCCGGGCGGCCTCCACGAAGTCCCGCTCCTTCAGGGAGAGGGCCTGGGAACGGACCGCGCGCAGGAGCGCGGGCCAGCCCAGCAGGCCCAGCAGGACCCCCAGGGCCATCATGTTGTTCAGTTGGATCAGCGCGGCCAGGACCAGGAGCAGGGGAAGCTGGGGGATGGTGAGGACGATGTCGGTGATGGACATGACCGCGGTGTCCACCCAGCCGCCGGCGAAGCCGCTCAGGGTGCCGAAGGTCACCGCGATGGCCGTGGAGAGGGCGGCCGCGATGACCGCGACCTCGATGACCTCCCGCCCGCCGTGGACGATCTGGGAGAAGATGTCCCGCCCCTGGTGGTCGGTTCCCAGCCAGAACTCCTGGGAGGGGGGCTGGTAGATCTTGTCCACCTTGGTCTTGGTGTCCAGCTCCACGAAGTAGGGCCCCACGAAGGAGAGCAGCACGATGGCCAGCACCGCCAGGAAGCCCAGGAAGCCCACCTTGTTGTAGGTGATGATCCGCAGGGTGGTGGCCAGGGAGCGCAGCATGGTCATCTCGCTTCTACTCCTGCGCGCCGAGCTTGATGCGCGGATCCAGCCAGCTGTAGAAGATGTCCGCGAAGAAGTTGGCGAAGATCACCGAGAGGGTGATGATCAGGAAGACGCCCTGCATCACCGTGTAGTCCCGGCGGTTCACGCTCTGCAACAGGATGTACCCGATGCCCTGGTACTGGAACAGCCCCTCGATGAGCACGGAGCCCCCCACCACGAAGCCGATGGAGATGGTCAACAGGGTGAAGAGGGGGAGGGCCGCGTTCCGGCCCACGTACGCGGTGGTGATGCGGAAGTCGGGCAGCCCCTTGGCCCGGGCCACGGTCACGTAGTCCTCCTCCAGCACCGCGATGGTGCTGCTCTTCATGGTCAGCATCCAGTTGCCCATGGTGGTCAGCACATAGGTCGCGATGGGCAGGGCCGCGTGGAAGAGGGCGTCTTTCAGGAAGGTGAAGCTCAGCTCGGGCTGGACCCCGGGAGACAGGGAGCCCCGCATCTGGGAGACCGGGATGAGCTTCCACTGGACCCCGAGCCACACGATGAGCAGGATGCCCAGCAGGTAGTTGGGGATGGAGCTCAGGACCGAGGCCACCACGGTGAGCGCGTGGTCCAGGAGGCTCTCCCGGCGGTAGGCCATGAGCAGCCCCAGGAGCACCCCGATGGTGAAGCTCAGGATCAGCGCAGTGCCCACGCTGAAGATGGTCCAGGGCAGAAAGCGCTTGATGAAGCTGGCCACCGACTGGCCTGGTGACAGGATGGAGGTGCCCAGATCGCCCCGGAGGAGGTTCCCCATGTACTCCACGTACTGGAGGGCCAGGGGCTTGTCCAGGTCGATGGCGAAGAGCGCGGCCGCCTGATCCTTGGCCTCGTGGTAGGGGATCCCGTACTGGACCATCAGGTCCTGGATGTAGAACTCGATGGGGTTGCTGGGCAGCAGGCGGATGAGGAAGAAGGTCAGGGTGATCACCACGTAGGCGGTGAAGAGGGCCTTGAACACCTTCCGCAGGTAGTAGGAGCGGAAAAGGCGCAGCAGTGCCCCTTCCTGACGCGGGACATAGGGCTCTTCCGGCCGGATGAGTTCGGCTGTGGTGGTCACGATATGTCCTCGTAGGATGGAGCGGGGGGGGCGACAGAGCGCTGTGTGGCCCCCAGTATACCAAAGCCGCGAGGGGAACGCAACTGCTACGGAAAGTTCCGGGCCTGGACCGTCCTCCTTGGACAGATATCGAAACGGGCCGCGGGTGTATTCAGATTTGGGGGCAGAGATCGAGCGAAGCTGTGATAGGATGGGGATGTCGTCGAGGTTCGAGTTGATCCAGAGGAGCTGGAGGGAGCCCCATGAAGAAGAGTCGTGCCCAAAGGGAG
>JALSIX010000109.1 GCA_026989655.1 Caldilineaceae bacterium | reverse complement strand
ACGTCCCCTGTTCGATGCCTGGGAGTCCTTCAACGAGGCTCTGCCCGAGTCCGCGGATCCGGACCGCAAGCGCCGGTACGACGCGTTCCAGGTGGCCTTTGCCGAGCGCCTCCGGGCCGGGGGCTTCGAGCCCGTGGCCATGAACTTCGCCACGGGCCACTTCCGGGGCCAGGACTTCCTGGAGCACTTCCCAGGCACCCTGGAGACCTACGTCTATCTGGGCTTTCACGAGTACGACTGGCCCGACATGTGGCGGCTCCACAAACAGAACATCGAGGAACAGGGCGAGGAGGGGATGTGGCTCTGCCTCCGCTACCGCCGCATCATGGACCTGGAGGGGGTTCGGGCCCGCTACGGGGATCGCCACACGGTGCTCATCACCGAATGCGGCATGACCCAGGGCGTGGTGGGAGGGCCGGATGTGGGTCCCTGGCACGCCAGCCACCCCATCCCTCCTGAACGCTACTGGCGTTCCCTGCTGTGGTACAACCGCGAGCTCATGTTGGACCCCTATGTGAAGGCTGCCTGCCTCTTCGTGGTGGGGGCCACCCACCCCTGGGAGAGCTTCGAGCACCTGGGCGAGATCCTGGACCGGCTCGTCCGCCTGGACCAGGAGGGCCCCGACGAGCCCATCCCCGTGCCCGTGGACCCGGAGAAGGAGTGGCGCCCACCCCACCACAACCGACCCCAGGACCCGACCGAACCCACCCCTTCGGAGCTGCGCACCCTCCTGCTCCAGGCCGGAGAGGCCCACCAGGTGATCCAGTTCAACCCGGACGCGGCCCTGCAGCGCCGGATCTTCGCGGACGGCCTGGTGCCCAACTCCCCCGAGTTCACCCTGGAGTTCGCGGGGCAGACGTACCTCTGCCAACGGGCCGAACACCTGGACACCGGCGAGGTCCGGATCTACTACGTGCCCCTGGGCCTCTGGGAGCAGATCCGGTACGTCCACCGCGCCCGGGAATGAGGCCCGGTCGACCACCCCGTTCCCCTTGCCTGCCATGAGCCGCCTCTCGCCAGAACCCCCGCGCACCGTGGATGTCCAGGTGGATCCGGCCTTCGCTGGCCAGGTGGCAGTTCGGGCCATCCAGGCGGCGGTGGTGGCCGTGTGGGACCACCTGGGCCTGGAAGCGGCCCGGCTCACGGTGGTGATCGGGACGGAGGACCAGGTACAGGCCCTGAACCGGGACCACCGGGGCGTGGACCGCCCCACGGACGTGCTCAGCTTTCCGGCCACCCCGGAGATCCCCCTCGACGAGCTGCCCCCCGAACTGGCCGGGGAGCTGGCCCACTACCTGGGCGACGTGGTCATTGCCTACCCGTATGCGGCCCGGCAGGCGGCCCGGTACGGCCATCCGGTGGCGGAGGAGCTCTGTCTGTTGGCGGTCCACGGTGTCCTCCACCTGTTGGGATACGACCACGATACCCCTCAGCGGCGGGCCGAGATGTGGGCGGTGCAGGATGCCGTGCTGCGGAAGCTGGGTCTGGAACATCTACGGGCCCGGGTGGCCGACGAAGCGGAGCCAGGAGAGATGGCATGAGGGACCGAACCGGAGCGTCGGGTTCTCGAACCCGGGGGAGCCGTTCGGGGCTGTCCGGGTTCGTGGGCGGCTTTGGCCATGCCCTTCGGGGCATCGGACATGTGTTGGCCAGCCAGCGCAACGCCCGGGTCCAGGTGGCCGTGGGCGTCGTGGTGTTGGGGGCCGCGGCCCTCTTCCGGGTCTCGTCGGTGGAATGGGCCCTGCTCCTGCTGGTCATGGGCATGGTCCTGGCCCTGGAAGCCATGAACACCGCGCTGGAGGCCGCGGTGGACCTGGTGACCGACGAGTATCGGGAACAGGCCCGGGTGGCCAAGGACAGCGCGGCCGGTGCGGTCCTTCTGGCCGCGCTGTCCAGCATCGCGGTGGGCATCGTGGTGTTTGGCCCTCGGATCTGGGCCTGGTTCGGATAGCACGACGGCCGGAGGGGCTCTGCCCGGGATGGCTGGGGCTCGGGCCATGGCCGCCCAGGGGGCAGCCCAGGGCCCCTCACCGGTTCATATCTGTTCCGGCAGCCACCGCAGGCCCAGGACAGCCAGGAGCGCGACCGCGCCGCTCCACAGGAAGGCCTGGGGCATGCCGAAGGCGTCCGCGAGGAGGCCCACCAGAGCCACGGCCAGGGAGCGGGCCAGGAAGTTGCCGGTGAGGAAGAGGCCGTTGGCCAGGGCCCGTTCCTGGGGGAAGTAGTCCTGGACCAGGGCCAGGAAGACCGGCGTGGGGGAGATGGCCAGGAAGCCCAGGGGCAGCAACAGGGGCAGCAGCCATTCCCGAGGCGCGCCCAGGAAGAGGAAGAAGCACAGGGGCCCGCCCAGGAGGAGGCCGGCCAGCACCCGGCGGCGCCCCAGCCGGTCGCTCAGGGTGCCCATGGCCAGTGCGCCCAGGACCCCGGCGGCCTCCAGGACGGTCAACGAGAGGGAGGCCCACTGGAGGTCTGCCCGGTGCACCCGGGTCATGTAGAGGGGCAGCAGGGTGGTGATGGCCACGCCCATGAAGGACCGGGCCACCAGGAGGCCCAACAGCACCGGGTAGATACGCCGTACCCGGGGCCACATCTCCCGCAGGTGCATGGGTCGGGCCGGGGCCGGGAGGGCGACATGCCGGAGCTGCCACCACAGGAAGAGCGACCACAGCCACCCAAGGAGGGCCAGCCGCCAGATCCCCTCCAGCCCCCACCAGGCCACCCCGGAGGCCACCAGCACCGGCCCCACCGTGCGCCCCAGCTCCCCTGCGGCCATGAAGATGCTCATCCCCCGTCCCACCCGGTTCCCGGACAGCCGGGCGACCATGGCGGGCGCGGGGGCGTGGAAGCTGGCCACGCTCATCCCCGCGGCCAGCAGCAACATGGCCAGCAGCCAGTAGCCGGTGCCCAGGCCCAGCGCGCTGCAGAGGGTCGCGGTGACGGCCGGCGCCAGGATGATGAACCAGCGCAGGTCCATGCGATCCGCCGCGTAGCCGATGAGAGGCTGGAGCAGGCTGGGGAGCTGGATGAAGATGGAGAGGCTGCCCGTGGCGGCCACCCCTGTGGCCAGCCGTTCCTGGATGGGCGGCAGCAGGGGAGCGACGAAGGCGCTGAAGCTGTCGTGGACGAAGTGGCCCGAGGCCACGGTGAACACCCGGTTCCAGCGAAAGGTCGCCTCCGCCCGGGGCGAAGCCTCCGGCACCGGAGGCGAGGAAAGGGCTTGTGGGGGACCGGCCATGGTCGTTTTCTGCTCCAGAGAGGGTTTGGAATCCGACTGACGTCCTATGGTATACTGTAGGCCATGGATACGCAACACCGCTTCCACGTGGGGAGGAGATATCCCATCATCGACGTGGGTGGGAGCTCCGTCGGCGGTGTGATCGCGCTTAAATAGCCCGCGGCCGGGAGGAAGGGACGCTCGCTCCCGCGCCGAAGCGGGCCCACGGAGACGTAGAGCCGTTTGCCCCTGTAGGACACAGGCAGCGTGCTTTGCGTCTTTTCTTTATGGGGAGCGGACGCCGTGCCGTGCGTCTCCCATGTCCAACCGGGGCACGCCATCCCGGCGGCATGGTGGTCACGTCACGGGCCCGGAGCAGATCGCTGGCATCACACGCAGATCCCCCCATGTGCGGGGAGCCCGACCCGCTCGAACAGGAGAGAGAGCATGGCCGACAGATACGACCCCAAGGCGATCGAACCCAAATGGCAGCAGATCTGGGAGGAGCAGGGCCTGTATCGCACGGTGGAGGACCCGGAGCGGCCCAAGTGGTACGCGCTGACCATGTTCCCCTACCCCTCCGGCGACCTGCACGCGGGCCACTGGTACGCGATGACCCCCAGCGATGCCGCGGCCCGCTGGCGGCGCATGAACGGCTACAACGTCTTCTTCCCCATCGGCTTCGATGCCTTCGGCCTGCCTGCGGAGAACGCGGCCATCAAACACAACATCCATCCCAAGGTCTGGACCTATCGGAACATCCAGCGGATGCGCACCCAGCTCCGCCAGATGGGCGCGATGTGGGCCTGGGACCGGGAGGTGATCACCTGTGAGCCGGACTACTACAAGTGGAACCAGTGGTTCTTCCTGAAGTTCTACGAGCGGGGCCTGGCCTACCGGGAGTATGCGCCGGTGGACTGGTGCCCCAGCTGCAACACCACCTTGGCCCGGGAGCAGGTCTGGGGCGAGGATCGTCGCTGCGAACGCTGCGGCACCCCGGTGATCAAGAAGAAGCTGGAGCAGTGGAAGTTCCGCATCACCCAGTACGCGGACGAGCTGCTGGAGGGGCTGGACAAGCTGGACTGGCCGGAGCCGGTGAAGACCATGCAGCGGAACTGGATCGGCCGCAGCGAGGGCGCGCAGGTCACCTTCCACACCGAGCAAGGCGACCCCATCGAGATCTTCACCACCCGGCCCGACACCCTCTGGGGCGCCACCTTCATGGTTCTGGCCCCGGAACATCCGTTGGTGGACCGGGTCACCACCCCGGAGCACCGGGCGGAGGTGGAGGCCTACCGGGCCCAGGCCGCGCGCAAGGACGAGATCGAGCGCACCGCGGCCGATCGGGAGAAGACCGGTGTCTTCACCGGCGGCTACGCGATCAACCCGGTGAACGGAGAGCGGATCCCCATCTGGATCGCGGACTACGTGGTGATGGAGTACGGCACCGGAGCCATCATGGCCGTGCCGGGCCACGACGAGCGGGACTTCGCGTTCGCGCAGAAGTACGGCCTGGAGATCCGTCGTGTCATCGCGGGCCCCGAAGGGGACACCGGCCCCCTGGAACAGGCCTACACCGCCAAGGAAGGCCACATGTTGGACAGCGGCCCCTTCCACGGCACCCCCCTGCCCGAGGCCATCGAACAGGTCATCCAGTGGCTGGAGGAGACCGGCAGAGGGCGACGGGCCGTCCAGTACCGCCTGCGGGACTGGCTGATCAGCCGGCAGCGCATGTGGGGCACCCCCATCCCCATCATCTACTGCGACCGATGCGGCACCGTGCCCGTGCCCTACGCGGATCTGCCGGTGCTGCTGCCCGACGACGCGGAGTTCCGCCCCACCGGGGAGAGCCCCCTGAAGTACCACGAGGGCTTCCGCCACGTGCAGTGCCCCCGCTGCGGCGGCGACGCGGAGCGGGAGACCGACACCATGGACACCTTCGTGGACTCCAGCTGGTACCAGTACGCCTACGTGTCCCCCTACTGGAAGCAGGGCCAGCCGCTGAGTCCCCAGGACTCCCCCTGGGATCCGGCGAAGGGCGCGTACTGGCTGCCGGTGGACCAGTACACCGGCGGCATCGAGCACGCCACCATGCACCTGCTCTACACCCGTTTCTTCACCAAGGTGCTTCGGGACCTGGGCCTGGTGGACTTCGACGAGCCCATGTTGCGCCTCTACACCCAGGGCATGATCCTGGGCCCGGACGGCGAGAAGATGTCCAAGAGCCGGGGCAACGTGGTCAACCCGGACGACTACGTCCAGCGCTACGGCGCGGACACCGTCCGGGGCTACCTCATGTTCATCGGGCCCTGGAACCAAGGAGGGCCCTGGGACCCCAGCGCCATCGAGGGGGTCAGCCGCTTCCTGCACCGGGTGTGGAGTGTGGTGGTGGACGAGCCGGACCCGGACCGGCAGGCCGCGGAGCCGGACCCGGGGGAGGCCCGGGCCCTGGAGCGGAAGATGCACCAGACCATCCTGAAGGTGACGGAGGACATGGCCCACTTCCGCTTCAACACCGCGGTGGCCGCGCTGATGGAGTTCAACAACACCCTGATCCGGGCCAAGGAGACCGCGGTGGTGGGCAGCCCTGCCTGGGACCAGGCCGTCCGTACCCTGTTGCTGCTGATGGCGCCCATCTTCACCCATATCAGCGAGGAGCTCTGGCATCGTCTGGGCCACACCGAGAGCATCCATCTGCAGGCCTGGCCCCAGGGCGACCCCGAGAAGGCCAAGGAGGAGGAGGTCACGGTGGTGGTCCAGGTGAATGGACGGGTGCGGGACAAGCTGGTGGTCCCGGCCACCACCAGCCGGGAGGAGCTGGAACGGCTGGCCCTGGCCTCTCCCAACGTGCAGCGCTGGCTGAACGGCAAACGGGTTCAGCGGATCATCGTGGTGCCCGGCCGCCTGGTGAACCTGGTGGTGGGGTAGGGCCATGACCACGGACTGCATCTTCTGCCAGATCGTGGCCGGCCAGGCGCCGGCCCGGGTGGTTCACCAGGACGACCTGGTCACCGCGTTCTGGGACATCCGTCCGGTGGCCCCGGTCCACATCCTGGTGGTGCCCAACCGGCACTACGAGAGCCTCCGGGAGATGGGCGAAGGGGACGGGGCAGTGCTGGGGCGGATCGTCCAGGTGGCCAACCAGGTCGCCCGCCAGGAGGGGATCGACCGGAGCGGCTACCGGTTCATCGTCAACGTGGGACCCGATGCAGGCCAGATCGTCTACCACGTCCACTTCCATCTGATCGGCGGTCGCCCCCTGGGGCCCATGGTCCTCCGGCGTTGACAGGCCCGACCGACCGGCCGCGGGCAGGGAGACCGACTCTCGTCCACACGTGCACGGGTGGATCGAACCATGATCGTCATGAAATTCGGCGGCACCTCCGTGGGCTCCACGGATGCCTTCGCCGCGGTGGCCCAGATCGTGGCCCAGCAGGCCCAGGCCCAGAGGGAGCGTCCCGGCCTGGTGGTGGTGACCAGCGCCATGAGCGGCGTGACCAACACCCTGATCCACGCGGCCCAGGCCGCGGCCGGGGGAGACGAGGCCCCCTACCGGGAGGCCCGGAACCAGCTCCTGGTCAAGCACCAGGTGGTGGCCGGACAGCTCATCGAGGACAACGTGGAGCGGGCCAACCTGGGCCGCCTCTTCGACTCCCGCCTGCGGGAGTTCGAGCGCCTGTGTCGGAGCATCGCGGTCCTGGGCGAGCTGACCCCCCGGGGCCTGGACGTGGTCAGCGGCCTGGGGGAACGGCTCAGTGCCCCCCTGTTGGCCGCGGTGTTGCGGGCCCACGGCCTCCGGGCGGAGTTCGTGGACGCCAGCGAGCTCATCATCACCGACGACACCTTCGGCAGCGCCAACCCCATCTGGGCCGAGACCGAGCGCCGGATCCAGTCCCGCCTGTTGCCCATGGTCCAGAGCGGCGTCATCCCGGTGGTCACCGGCTTCGTGGGGGCCACAGAACAGGGGGTGCCCACCACATTGGGCCGTGGCGGCTCCGACTACTCCGCGGCCCTCATCGGCGCGGCCTTGGGGGTGGATGAGGTGCAGATCTGGACCGACGTGGACGGCGTCATGACCGCGGACCCCCGCATGGTGCCCAATGCCCGGAGCCTGCCGGAACTCACCTACGAGGAGATGGCCGAGCTGGCCTACTATGGGGCCAAGGTGCTGCATCCCAAGACCGTCACCCCGGCCCTGGAGTGCCAGATCCCCCTGCGGGTGTTGAACACCTTCAACCCCGCCCATCCCGGCACCCGGATCGTCATGCGCTCCCAGACCACCTCCCCGGGGGTCAAGGCCATCACGGCCATCCGGGATGTGGGGCTCATCACCGTGGCCGGCCGGGGCATGATCGGGGTGCCCGGCATCGCGGCCCGGACCTTCGCCTCCGTGGCCCGGGAGGCGGTCAACGTGCTCATGATCAGCCAGAGCAGCAGCGAACAGAGCATCTGCTTCGTGGTTCCCCAGGCGGACAGTCCCCAGGTGGTGGATGCCCTGCAGGAGGAGTTCCGCCAGGAGCTGGAACGTCACCTCATCGACAGCGTGGGCTCGGTGGAGCAGATCGTGGTCATCGCGGTGGTGGGCTCCGGCATGCGGGGCACCCCGGGCATCGCGGCCCGGGTCTTCAACGCCCTGGGCGCGCTGGACATCAACGTGGTGGCCATTGCCCAGGGGGCCAGCGAGGCCAACATCAGCCTGGTGGTGTCCGAGGCCGATGCGGTCCAGGCCGTTCGGGCCATCCACGACGCGTTTCAACTGGGAGGAGCGTGAACCCATGAGCCCCATCCGGGAGCTGCCGATCTTCCTCATGGGGGTCGGTGGGGTCGGCCAGGCCGTCCTGCGCCAGATCCTGGAACACCGAGACCTCCACGCCTTCGAGTACGGCATCCGCTACCGCTTCATAGGCCTGGCGGACAGCGTGGGGGCGGTGCTGGCGCCGGAGACCGGTCTCGACGATGGCCGTCTGCAGGAGGTGTTGGCCCTGAAGGCCGACGGCCGTCCCCTCACCGAACACCCCCTGGGCGTGCCCCACTCGGGCGACCTGTGCCCGGTGTTGGAGGGGATCCACGTGGCCGGCACCGTGGTGGTGGACTGTACGGCCAGCAGGAGGACCATCCCGGCCCTGTTGGCGGCCCATGCCCGGGGATACGCCATCGTGCTGGCCAACAAGAAACCCCTGACAGAGGACCTGGAGGTCTACCACCGCCTGACCCGGGTGGACGGCACCGGCCACTCTCCCCGGCTCCTGGACCGGGTCCGCTGGGAGACCACGGTGGGCGCGGGCGTGCCGGTGATCACCACCCTGCACCGGATCCTGGCCAGCGGCGACACGGTCCACCGTATCCAGGGCATGTTCAGCGGCACCCTGGGCTACATCATGACCGAGCTGGAGAAGGAGCGCCCCTTCAGCCAGGTGGTCCGGGAGGCCTACGAGCTGGGCTACACCGAGCCGGATCCCCGGGACGATCTGGGGGGCATGGACGTGGCCCGCAAGGCCCTGATCCTGGCCCGGGACATGGGCTGGGACATGGATCTGTGGGACCTGGACGTGGAGAACCTCTATCCGCCGGAGATGGACCGGCTCAGCGTGGACGCGTTCCTGGCCTCCATCGAACGGCTGGACCAGCGGTGGGCGGATCGGGTAGGGGGCGCCCTGGCCCAGGGCAAGGTCCTGCGCTACGTGGCCGAACTGGCCGACGGCCAGGTCCACATCGGCGTCCGGGCCGTGCCCAAAGACAGCCCCCTGGGCCAGCTCACCGGCTCGGACAACCTGGTGGCGTTCCACACCCGTTGGTATCGCCCCCATCCCCTGGTGCTGCGGGGCCGGGGGGCGGGCGTGGAGGCCACCGCGGCCGGCGTCCTCAGCGACATCGTGGAGGTGTTGGGACCCTAGGGGCCCGAGATCTCCGAAGATCTCCCTGCCGGGCGTCGCCTGGCAGCCCGTGTCTTCTCGACTCTCCCTGAGGCGGAGGAGTTCCCACCATGGCCAATGCCAAGATCCCTGTGGGTGTGTTGGGTGCCACCGGAGCGGTGGGCCAGCGTTTCGTGCAGATGCTCCAGGGCCATCCCTGGTTCCAGATCACGGTGCTCTGTGCATCCGAGCGCAACGCGGGCCGACGCTACGCGGACGCGTGCACCTGGCTTCTGCGGGGCGACATGCCCGAGTCGGTCCGGGATATGGTGCTCCAGCCGGTGAACACCGAGCTGGACTGTCGGCTCCTCTTCAGCGCCCTGCCCAGTGGCGCTGCCCGGCAGGTGGAGGCCGAGCTGGCTGCAGCCGGGTACGTGGTGTGCAGCAACGCCAGCGCCCACCGCTACGACGAGGACGTCCCCCTGCTCATCCCCGAGGTGAACCCAGAGCACCTGGCCCTGATCCCGGTCCAACAGCGGAACCGAGGCTGGACGGGATGCATCATCACCAACCCCAACTGCAGCACCACCCATCTGGTCAGTGCCCTGCACCCCCTCCACCAGGCCTTCGGCCTCCGCAAGGTCTTTGTGGTCACCATGCAGGCGGTCAGCGGCGCCGGCTATCCCGGCGTGCCTTCCATGGATATCCTGGACAACATCGTGCCCTACATCGACCGGGAAGAGGAGAAGATGGAACAGCGGGAGCCCCACAAGCTGTTGGGCACCCTGGACGGGGATCGGATCCGGCCCGCGACCTTCGGGATCAGCGCCCACTGCAACCGGGTCCCTGTGCGCAACGGCCACCTGGAGGCCGTGAGCGTGGAGTTCCAGACACGCCCCACCCTGGCCCAGATCCGGGAGGCATGGCAGAGCTATCGGCCCCTGGCCCAGCAGATGGGCCTGCCCACCGCGCCGGACCCGGCCATCCTGGTGCGGGAGGAGCCCGACCGTCCCCAACCCCGGATGGATCGGCTGGCGGGCTCGGTGCCGGGGATGGCCACGGTGGTGGGGCGCCTGCGGGAGGATCCCCTCTTCCACGCGAAGTTCCTGGTGCTGGGCCACAACACCGTGCGGGGCGCCGCTGGCGGAAGCATCCTCAACGCCGAGCTCATGGTGGCCCAGGGCTACCTGGGGCCCCAGGCCGCGGCCCTGGCCCAGGGGCAGCCATCCTCCCTGGCCTTGGGAGGATGAGCCCGTCCATGGTGCCGCCGACCGTGAGGCCGCCGCTCCCAGCGGCCTCACGGCTTTCCTGGCTCTCCCGTCCTCCAACAGCCGTCCGAGCGTCGTTCAGCTGCCTTGTGGGGAACGTTCGTCGATCCGGCCCTTCCTTTGGTATAATGGGCACGCGACATCGTGGGGTTCTCTTGGACGCTCGGAGATAGGCGCATGAAACTACCGTTATCCGCTCAACAGGACGCCACCGCGGAATATCCTCTTCCGCTGGAGAACTTCGGGCGGGCACACCTGGCCGAACTGTTCGAGGACCGGGTGATCTTCCGGAGCCTGGAGCCGGTGGATCGGCGGCTTCCTGGGCTGAAGCGGGTCCGCTACCGGCTGGGCCTGCCCGACCTGGTCATCCCCCGCAAGCTGGACGAGGACTACGCCCGAGTGGCCCTGTGGATCCTGGAACAGGCCCAGGATCGCCGTGGGGCCACTGTGGACGAGCTTCTCTGGATCGGCGATACCCTCTCCGGGGACGGCGCGGCCTTCCAGAACCTGCGCCGGCTCAGCGGTCGGCCTGGGAGCGCGTTCGTCGGCAACGAACAGGCCTCTGAGCCGCCTCGAGGTGCCCTGGACCCGGAGACCCACATCTACCAGGCCAATCGCTGGGCAGCCCTGGCCGACTGGCTGGCCAAACTCCTGGAGATGGGCCTGCGCCTGGACCGCCACACGGTGGTCCTGGTGGACCTGGACAAGACCGCCCTGGGTGCCCGGGGCCGCAACCATCGGGCCATCGATCGGGCCCGTCTGGAGGCTCTCCACACCGTCGTGGCCTCCGTGCTGGGAGACGCGTTCGACCGCACGGTGTTCGAGGAACACTACAATCGACTCAACCAGCCCCAGTACCACCACATCACCCAGGATAACCAGGACTACCTGGCCTACATCGCCCTGGTCATGTCCACCCCGGCCATCGACTGTCAGGACCTGATGGAGCGGATCGACGCGGGGGCCCTACGCTCCTTCGATCAGTTCGTTCGCTGGGTGGGGACCTGTGTGGTGGGCAACGCCCGGATCAGCGAGGTCATGCGCCAGATCCACGAGACCGTGACCAATGCGGTCCAGATCGGCGACCCGACGCCTTTCAAGCGGTTCCGTCGAGCCGAGTTCGAGGCCACCCTGCGCCGGATGGGCCACCTGCCGGACGACACCCCGGCATCGGCTCGGCTGCAGGAGGAGATCACCCTGACCCAGGAGGTCCGGGAGGCCGTCCTCTGGCTGGTCCGCCGCGACGTCCTGGTGGTGGGGCTGAGCGACAAGCCCGACGAGGCCTCCCTACCCCATCCGGTCCACCATCGAGGCCTGCCCCCCATCCACCGGGCCGAGACCCACAGCGTGGGTGTCAGCCTGGCGGAGGCATTGGCGCGTCTGGACCGATAGGACAAGGCCGTACGCGGCCCCGCAGGAGAAGAACCCAGATCCCATGAGTGAACGAACCCCTCATCGTCCTCCCTCGCGAGAGCCTGAAGGCCGGGGTCCTGATCCCAACGATCGCCTGCGCCAGATCTTCAGCCGAGGATGGGTCTGGCTCATCCTGGCCATCGTCATCTTCCTGGGCTATCGCCTGCTCAATCCCCCTTCGACCACGGCCAATCTGGTCGGCCTCAACGAGGTCGCCCAGTACATCCAGGAGGACCAGGTCCGACGGTTGGTGGTGCAGGGCGACCAGGTGATCGTGGAGCTGAAGGGCCAGTCGGCCCGACGAAGCCGCAAGGAGCCCGGCGAGAGCCTGCTGACCAGCCTTCGGGCCCTGGGCGTTCCCGAGGAGAAGCTGGCCCAGGTACCTATCGAGGTGGAAAAGCCCCCCAGCACAGGCCAGGTCTTCAACTGGCTCATCATGCTCCTCCCCATGGTCCTGATCATCGGTTTCTTCGTGTTCATCATGCGCCAGGCCGGGCCTGGGGGGCAGAACCGCGCGCTCCAGTTCGGCCGGAGCCGCGCCCGAAAGCTGGACGAGGGCGATCGGCCCACGGTGACCTTCGACGACGTGGCCGGCGCGGAGGAGGCCAAACAGGAGCTGGCCGAGGTGGTGGAGTTCCTCAAGGAGCCCCAGAAGTTCGCGTCCCTGGGGGCCCGGATCCCCAAGGGGGTGCTCCTGGTGGGCCCCCCGGGCACGGGCAAGACCCTGCTGGCCAAGGCCGTGGCCGGCGAGGCGGGGGTCCCCTTCTTCAGCATCTCCGGCTCCGAGTTCGTGGAGATGTTCGTGGGCGTGGGCGCCAGCCGGGTCCGGGACCTCTTCGAGCAGGCCAAGAAGCACTCTCCCTGCATCGTCTTCATCGACGAGATCGACGCGGTGGGCCGCCATCGGGGCGCGGGCATGGGCGGTGGAAACGACGAGCGGGAGCAGACCCTGAACCAGATCCTGGTGGAGATGGACGGCTTCGACAGCCAGACCAACGTCATCGTGGTCGCGGCCACCAACCGCCCCGACATCCTGGACCCGGCCCTGCTCCGGCCCGGCCGCTTCGACCGGAAGGTGGTGGTGGATCGACCGGATCGACGGGGACGGGAGGCCATCCTCCGGGTCCATGCCCGGGGCAAGCCCCTGGCCCCGGACGTGGACCTGGAGGTCATCGCCCGGCAGACGCCGGGCTTCGTGGGCGCGGACCTGGAGAACCTGCTCAACGAGGCGGCCATCCTGGCCGCACGGCGCAACAAGCGGGCCATCACCATGGCCGAGCTGGTGGAGTCCATCGAGCGGGTCATGGCCGGCCCGGCCCGCAAAAGCCGGGTCATCTCCGAGGCCGAGCGGAGGATCATCGCCTACCACGAGGCCGGCCACGCCATCACCATGAGCTTCCTGCCCCTGGCCGACAAGGTGGGCAAGATCAGCCTGGTGAGCCGGGGCCAGGCCCTGGGCTATGTCATGCCCCTGCCCGAGGAGGACAGAACCCTCCGGAGCCGGGCGGAGTTCGAGGATCGGATCGCCGCGCTCCTGGGGGGACGGGTCGCCGAGGAGATCGTCTTCAACGAGGTGACCACCGGCGCGGCCAACGACCTGGAGCAGGCCACCCAGTTGGCCAAGGCCATGGTCACCCGTTTCGGCATGAGCGACGCGCTGGGGCCCCTGCAGCTCAACCAGGGGGACCACAACCCCTTCCTGGGCATGGAGTTGGGGGAACGCCGCCATTACAGCGAGGCGGTGGCCCGGACCATCGATCGGGAGATCCAGCGGATCATCGAGCAGGCCTATCGCCGCACCCGGGAGATCCTCCTGGCCCATCGGGATAAGCTCCACGTGGTGGCCCAGGCCCTGTTGGAACAGGAGGTCCTGGAGCGGGAGGAGTTCGAACGGCTCATGGGCCTGGCGCCGTCACCGGCCTGAGGTGGCGGGCCCGAACAGCCTCTGATGTACGCTGTGTGGACCGCAACGGCCATCCCACGGGGGGTGGCCGTTTGGCGTTCACGGCCCGTCGGCCTGAGCCAGGGCCCGGGCCAGGGCCGACGCCACCCGGGCGTTGTTGAGCAGCAGGGCCATGTTGGCCTGGACGCTGCGTTCTCCCGTCAGCTCGGCCAGGCGGGCCAGCAGGAACGGCGTCACCTCGCCGGAGCGGAGCCCCCGGTCCGTGGCCTCGCGGACGGCCTGTCGGATGGTGGGCTCGATCTCCTCGGCCGGGATCTCTGCCTCCGGGGGCACAGGGACGGCGACCAGCAGGCCGCCGGGAAGTCCCAGGCGCTGCCTGGCCCGCCAGACGGCCGCCACCTCTTCCGGGGCGTCGCAGCGGACGTCCACCGGCAGCCCGCTGTGCCGGCTGTAGAACGCGGGGAACTCCTCCGTGCCGTAGCCCACCACGGTGACGCCCAGGGTCTCCAGCACCTCCAGGGTGGCGGGCAGATCCAGGATGGCCTTGGCCCCCGCGCAGACCACCAGCACCGGGGTCTGCGCGAGCTCGTGCAGGTCCGCGCTCACGTCGTAGGTAGCACCCTCCACGGCCCGGTGGACGCCACCGATTCCCCCCGTCGCGAAGACCCGGATCCCGGCCCGGTGGGCCAGCCACATGGTGGCGGCCACGGTGGTGCTGCCGTCGAGCCCCCGGGCCACCACCACCGGCAGATCCCGCCGGCTGACCTTGCGCACCCCCTGGGTGGTGGCCAGGTGGACCAGTTGGTCGTCCGTGAGCCCGACAACGGGCTCCCCGGCAATGACGCCGATGGTGCGGGGCTCTGCACCGTGGGCCCGGACCTCGGCCTCCAGGGCTCGGGCCAGTTCCAGGTTGCGGGGATAGGGCAGCCCGTGGGTGATGAGGGTGGATTCCAGCGCCACCTGGGGCAAGGAGCGGTCGGTCACGATCTCCTCCTGCGATGGGTCCGGCTGTCCATGGGGCCATTTCCTTCCAGGTCCGTCTTATCACAGGTCCGTTGTGTCACAGGTCCATTTCATCACAGGTGATGTCCCTCGACAAACCCCCACATCCGGGATCCCGGATGCGGGGAAGGGGGCTGACCGCACCCGGGGGCCCCTCCTTCTGTGAAGGGGGCTGCCCCCGGCACACCAGGCCGGTTGGCTGGCCGCGGGTGCGCCCCTTGGGGCCGGTTGTCTTTTCCCCCTGGCTGGGCTATAGTACACCGAAGATCGGGAGCAGTCCCGTTCTCCCGAGCCAACTTTTGCCAGGAGGGAGGAGATGACCATCATCGAAGGCGTTCTGGCCCGCGAGATCCTGGACAGCCGGGGCAATCCCACTGTGGAGGTAGAGGTCCTGTTGGCCGGTGGGGCAGTGGGCCGGGCTGCGGTGCCCAGCGGTGCCAGCACCGGCGTCCACGAGGCGGTGGAGCTCCGGGACGGGGACTCCCGCCGCTATCGGGGCAAGGGGGTGCTCCAGGCCGTGGAGAGCGTCAACCAGGTCCTGGCCGACGAGCTCATCGGCGTGGACGGGCTGGACCAGGCCGCCATCGACGAGTACATGGTGGAGCTGGACGGGACGGAGAACAAATCTCGTCTGGGGGCCAACGCCATCCTGGGGGTGAGCCTGGCGGTGGCCAAGGCTGCAGCCCAGGCCGTGGGCCTGCCCCTCTACCGCTATCTAGGGGGCGTGGGCGCCCGGACCCTGCCGGTGCCCATGATGAACATCCTCAACGGGGGCAAGCACGCGGCCGGCAGCACGGACTTCCAGGAGTTCATGGTCATGCCCGTGGGCGCGCCCTCCTTTGCCGAGGCCCTGCGCTGGGGCGCGGAGATCTACCACAGCCTGGCCCAGGTGCTCCACGGCCAGGGCCACAGCACCAACGTGGGGGACGAGGGGGGCTTCGCGCCCAGCCTGGGGAGCAACGTCCGGGCGGTGGAGGTGATCCTCCAGGCCATCGAGCAGGCGGGCTACCGCCCGGGCGAGGACGTCTACCTGGCCCTGGATCCGGCCACCAGCGAGCTGTACGATGCGGAGGCAGGCCTCTACCGGCTGCCCATCGAAGGGCAGGAGCTGACCAGCCAGGAGCTGGTGGACCTGTGGGCCGACTGGGTGGAGCGCTTCCCCATCATCTCCATCGAGGACGGCATGGCCGAGGACGACTGGGAGGGCTGGACGCTTCTCCACGCCAGGCTGGGAAGGCGGGTCCAGTTGGTGGGCGACGACCTGCTGGTGACCAATGTCCAGCGGATCCAGCGGGCCATCCAGGAGGAGGCCTGCAACGCCCTCCTGTGCAAGGTGAACCAGATCGGCACCCTCACCGAGGCCATCGCGGCCGTGGAGATGAGCCATCGGGCTGGATGGGCCGTGGTGGTCAGCCACCGCTCCGGCGAGACCGAGGACACCACCATCGCGGACCTGGCGGTGGCCTTCAACACCGGCCAGATCAAGACCGGCGCGCCGGCCCGGAGCGACCGGGTGGCCAAGTACAACCAGCTTCTGCGCATCGAGGAGGAGCTGGACGCGATGGCCATCTACGCCGGACTGGACGCGTTCCCCCACCTGCGGTCGGGGGCGGGATAGGGGATGCTTCGGGGAAGATGGGCCGAAGGGGGCCCTGAAAGAGAAGGTGGGTGGACACATCCGGTCCACCCATCCCTGGTGCCCCCGGTCCGACTCGAACGGACACGCCCTTTCGGGCACAGGCCCTCAACCTGCCGCGTATGCCAATTCCGCCACGGGGGCAGAGCTCTCGGTTCCCGGTAAGATCATACACAAAAATCCCTGGAACGCCAAATTCCTGGCGTCGGCACCCTGTGGGGAGAAAGGGCTCGGGCGAGATGTCCACATACGTTGAACGGCCACGGCGTGGCCTGTGGAAGCTGGCGTCCCAGGGCCTGTGGGCCCTGATCCTGTGGGCCCTGCTGGCCGGCTGTAGCGATCCGACCATGCCCGCCCCCGGGCCCAGTGGACCCGGGCCATCGCCCACCCCCTCCCTGCCGCCGCCACCCCCGTTGAGTGCAGCGGGCCGCCGTCTGGCCGAGGCCAACAACCGCTTTGGCTTCGACCTCCTGCACCGGATGGCGGGCCTGGGGCCGAGCCTCGGCCCCACAGGGGCCGCTCTCCCACCCGGGCAGGCCACCGTCTCGCCGTTGCCCTCTCCGGCCCGGAGCGTCTCTCCCCTGCCCACACCCGACCCGCCTTCGGCGCTGGAGGCGAACATCCTCTTCTCCCCGTTGAGCGTGGCCCTGGCCCTCCAGATGACCTACAACGGCGCCGGCCAGGGGACCGCGGCCGAGATGGCCCAGGTGTTGCACATCCAGGGGATGCCGTTGGAGCAGATGAACCAGGCCGCCCGGGAGCTGCAGGACAGCCTCCGGGCCGCCCCGGGGGTGGAGCTGTCCATCGCCAATTCCCTGTGGCTGCGGCAGGGATGGCGGCTGGATCCGGACTTCGTGGCCCGTAACCGCGCCCACTACGGCGCGGCTCTGGAGGTCCTGGACTTCACGGACCCGGCCGCGGTGGACCGGATCAACGGCTGGATCGCCCAGGCCACTCAGGACAGGATCCGGAAGCTCCTGGACGAGATCCGGGACGAGATCCTCTTCCTGGTCAACGCGATCTACTTCAAGGGCAACTGGTTGGAGGCCTTCGACCCCGCGCGCACTCAACCCTGGGACTTCCGCCGGGCCGATGGCACGGTGAAGAGCGTGGCCATGATGGTGCAGGAGGGGACCTTCCCCGCGCTCTTCACCGAGGAGTTCGCGGCCGTGGCCCTGGCCTACCAGGGAGAACGCATCCAGATGCTGGTCTTCGTGCCCACAGAGGGCAGCGATCTGGACACCTTCCTGGCCCGCTTGACCCCGACGTCCTGGGAGGAGTGGATCGGCCGTCTCCGACCCCAGGAGGTCTTCGTGGGGCTGCCTCGCTTCAAGGTGGAGTTCCGCCGCAGGCTCAACGCGGATCTCCAGGCCCTGGGGATGGAGAGCGCCTTCCACCCCAGGCAGGCCCATTTCCTGGCCATGTTGCCCGAGGACCTCCGCCAAGAGGGCAACAACCTCTACATCTCCTTGGTCGAACACGGCGCGGTCCTGGAGGTCAACGAGGAAGGGACCGTGGCCGCCGCGGCCACGGTGGTGGGGGTGGCCGCCGAATCCGCGCCCCTGTCCGTGGTGGCCGATCGGCCCTTCTTCCTGGCCATCTGGGACAGCTACAGCCAGGCCATTCTCTTCATGGGCGCGGTGGTGGATCCCGAGCCCCTGCCTTGAAACCTGTCCACATCCCAGAGAGCGACGTACCATGGACGCCATGCAACGCGAGATCGCGAGCATACCGGAGCTCCTCCGCGAGCACTTTACACCCTTCCAGGAAGCCATTGAGGCCATCCTCACCCCGGAGATGGCCCGACAGCCCACCCGGATCCTGCTCACCGGCTGTGGGGACTCCCACCATGCTGCCGTGGCCGCGGAGATGGCCTTCCAGGTCCTGTCCGGCATAGATGCCCGCGGGTTGACCGCCATGCACTGTGCCCGCTACGTCCTTCCCCAGTTGGCCGCCACCCGTTGTCAGGCCGACTGGGTGGTGGGGATCTCTGCCTCGGGCCAGGTGGCCCGCACCCTGGAGGCCATCGCCCTGGCCGGGAAGGCGGGCGCCCGGACCTTTGCCCTCACCGGCACGCCGGGCAGCCCGGTGGCCCAGGCAGCCGACCATCTGTTGGTGGCCCGGGTCCCGGCCCTGGGGCCGCCCCTGGAACGGCCCACGCCAGGGATCCGCACCTACGTGGCCCATCTGTTCATGCTCTACCTGTTGGCCATCCGGCTGGGGGAGATGCGGGGACACCTGGCGCCCGGAGAGGCCGAGGAACACCGGGAGGCCCTGTTGGCCCTGGCCCAGGTCGGGGCCGAGATCCTGGCGGCTGCGGCAGAGACCATCCCGGCTCTGGTGGAGGGCTGGACCGATGCCCAGGAGTTCGGCTTCCTGGGAGCCGGGCCCAACTACGGCACAGCTCTCTTCTGTGCGGCCAAGGTGCTGGAGGCCTCGGGGGACATCGCCTGGGGGCAGGACACCGAGGAATGGGCCCATCTCCAGTACTTCGCCCGTCGGCCAGACACACCTGTCGTGCTCCTCACCCCGGGGGGACGGGATCGCTCCCGGGCCGCGGAGGTGGCCGCAGCCACCCGGGCCATCGGACGCCGGCTGGCCGTGGTCGCGCCGGAGAGCGCCCGGGAGATCCACCAGCATGCCCTGGCCGGCGTGGCGTTCCCCGATGGGCTGCCAGAGGTCTTCTCGCCCCTGGTGCTCTGGATCCCCGGTGCCCTGTTGGCGGCCCATCGCAGCGCGCTGCTCCAGGAGCCCTTCTTCCGGGCCTTCGGCGGAGGGCGCAACGTGGAGGAAGGCGGGGGGGCCAGCCGCATCCGCACCAGTGTCCGCTGGACGGAGCTGCCCCCATGAGTTCCGGGGTTCGGTTCACCGAGCGACCACCCCGGGTCATTGCCGCGCTCCACCTGCCGCCAGGGCCCGGCTCCTGCCATCCCCAGGCCCTTTCCGTGGCGGCCCTGGTGGACTATGCGCTGGAACAGGCCGGGATGGCCGTGGAGGCCGGGGTGCCGGCCCTCTACGTACAGGAGCTGGGAGATGCCCCCTGGGGGCCCCGGATCCATCCCCACACGGTTGCGGTCCTGAGCGTGGTGGGGGCGGCCCTGCGTCGGGCCTACCCAGAGCTCATGGTGGGGGTCTGTACCCTGGGGCCGGGCGCTCGCGAGCCCCTGGCCGCTGCCCTGGCCATGGAGGGGCAGTTCGTCCGCCTGAAGGTGTACGTGGGCGCCATGGTCCACCTGGAGGGGGTGGTCCAGGGCTGCGCGGAGGAGGCCATCGCGTACCGGGCCCGCCTGGGCGCGGACCATCTGGCCATCCTGGCGGACGTATACGACCGTTCGGGCCGGCCGCTGGGCGCCCTCCCCCTGGCCCAGGCAGCTCGCCAGGCCGCGACCTTCGGCCGGGCGGATGGGCTGGTGCTCACCGGCCCCGATCTGGAGAGCTCCCTGGCCATGCTGGACCGGGTGCGAGCTGCCGGGGTGGGGGTGCCCCTCTACCTGGGCGGTGGGGCCACGGCGGAAAACGTGGCCCAGGCCTTGCGCCACGCCCACGGGGTCATCGTGGGCACCGCGTTCAAGGCCCAGGGTGGCTGGACCCGAGAGGGGTTGGCCGCGCCCTGGGATCGGGCCCGGATCCAGGCCTTCATGGACGCGGTGGCCGATGCCGGCTGAGGGCCCTCATGCACCGCCGATGTAGAGGCGGACCATCTGCTGCCACCAGGGCCAGTCGTGGGCCCAGCCGTCCCATTCCCGCAACGCATTGCCGATCCCCTTCTCCCACAGGAGCCCGCTCAGACGACGGTTCTCCTCCACGTTGGGATCCTCCCGGCCGATGGCCAGGATGATGTCCATCCGCTGCAAGTGGCCGATGTACCAGGGGTCGGTCAGGTTGGGGATGTAGTGGAGCGGGATGTGGAGGTAGATGTCCGTGTCGTAGTAGCCGTCGAAGAAGGTGGAGATGTCGTATTTGCCGCTCAGGCCCAGCACCCGGCCCACCCGATCCGGGTGGCGGAACGCGAAGTTCACCGCGTGGTAGGCGCCGAAGCTGGCCCCCAACGTGATGAGAAAGGGGTTGCCGTTCCGGTGTTCGCTGAAGGGCAACACCTCGTGGACCAGGTACCTCTCGTACTGGAGATGGCGTTCGATGCGCAGCCGAGGATGTGCATTCCGGTTGTAGAAGCTCTCCGCGTCCACGCTGTCCACGCAGTAGAGCTGGATCCAGCCGTTCACCAGGTGCTCTTCCAGCGCGTTCACCATCCCCCGGTCCTCGAACTCGAAGAACCGCCCCTGGCTGGTGGGGAAGACCAGCACCCGGGCCCCGCCGTGGCCGAAGACCAGCATCTCCATGTCGCGCCCCAGGTGGGGGCTGAACCAGCGGTGATATTCCCGGTCCATGGCACACCTCACACCACGATGGCCCGCATGGCCTTCATGCCACGATGACATTGTGGGGCTCCAGATACCCGCTCTCCTCCCGCACAGGGTTCTCCCCGTCCAGCTGCCAGCGGCCGTTCCCGCTGCGGTCCACCACCCAGAAACGATACAGGTGTTCTCCGGGGGGGAACGCCACGGCCGTGTGCCACCACCCCCTATCGGTCCGGTACAGGGGGAGCACGCCGGGGCGCCATCCGTTGAACGAGCCCACCAGGCTGACGGCCTGGGCCTCTGGGGCCCAGGTGCCCAGGTAGTGGACCGAGGCCATGGCAGGGGCCTGGGGGCCTGGGCCTGCCTCCAGGGCCTGGGCCGCTTGGACCGGGAGCCCCAGCTCGCGCAGCCCGGCGCTCTCCAGGCGGGTGCCGCTGACCGGGAACCCGGCCAGCGGGCCGCCTGCATCCCGCAGGGCCAGGGCCACGGCTCGGGCCGGCTGGAGGAGCCCGGCCCCTGTCTGGGCCTGGGGCAGGTGGTCCAGGGGGAGGGCGCTGGCCATCAGCAGGGCCTTGGCCCGCTGGGGGGTGAGGCCGGGATGGGCCTGGAACATCTGCGCGGCCACGGCCGCGACCTGGGGGGCAGAGACGCTGGTGCCGTCCACGTGTTGGTAGAAGGGGTGGACCCACTTGTGCCGGTTCATGCGGAAGCGCAGGAGTCGGCGCAGGGTCCTGGGCCCCGCGTGCCGCACCGGGGCGGTGAGGGCCAGCAGGTCGCGATGTCTCCAGAGAAGCTGCCGAGCCCGGTCAGCCCGTCCCCGGTCCAGGGCCTGCCAGGCTCGGCCCAGCACCCACATCTCCCGGCAGATCGGGCTCCCGGGCAGCACGGGGGCCGGGAGCCAGCAGGCCGGGGCCAGGAGCTCCGGCTTCCCGATGGGCCGGTCCGCGGCCCACACCCGGCCGTAGCTGTGGCGGTAGAGTCGGAGGCGCCTTCGCTCCTTGGGCCGGTCCACCCGCCAGCGCCGGTTGCCGTCGTCCATGCCGCCCACGGTGATCGCGGAAGGGGCCTGGGCGGGGGCCAACAGCTCCTCCCGGCCGCTGTTGCCTGCGGCGGCCACCACCAGGACGCCGGCCTGGGTCAGGGCCTCCACGGCCAGGCAGACGGGGTTCTCCCACCAGGACTGGGGGTGGTCGCCCCCGACACTGATGTTGACCACCCGGATGCCCAGGCGCGGGAGATGGTCCTTGGCCAGCAGCCAACGGAGCCCGGCCAGGATCTCGGGCTCGGGGATGCTCCCGTTGGGGCGGCCGATCTTGATCCAGACCATGGTCGCGGCCGGCGCGTAGGCCCGGAAACGGCCTTCACTGAGGCTGCCGTTGCCCGCGGCCAGGGCCGCGGTCATCTGGCCGTGCCAACTGCTGGGCGCATCGCTCCACAGGCTGGGCAGATCGAACCCGGTGTGGGCCCGGCCCGCCACCAGGTTGGCGTACTGGCGCACCCGGGTCCCCTGGCCTTCCAGGAAGCGTCGAACCCGGGCCGGACTGCCGATGTGGTCCAGAAAGGCCCTTAGGTTCAAGGAGCCCGCCACGAAATCGGGATGGGGGTAGTATCCGCTGTCCAGGAAGGCCACCCCGATCCCCTGGCCGTCGAAGCCTGGGTGGTGGGGCAGACGCTCCCACTGGGACAACACGGTGAACTCCTCGGGATGGTAGTAGGGGAAGGTGGTGTGGGGGAAGGTATGGGTGTGGAGGGAGACCGGACTTCGCCGTCGGGCATGGCGTCGCGCGCGGTCTCGGGCGCAGGTGGGGCAGATGCCCTCCTGGGGACGCCAATTCGGGTGCTCGGACTGGACCAGACGCCGGACCGGTGGGTGGAGCTCGGTGGTCTGGGCCAGCAACTGGGGGTCCACTGGACCGCCGCAGAGGGGGCAACGGCTCACCCCTTCGACTCCTGGCGGGGGGAGCGGCTGGGGAAGAGGGCTTCCAGGCCCACGCCGAAACCGGGCTCTCCGGCCTCTGGATCGCGGAACTCCAGGATCAGGTCGAACTCCTGACGATCCACCAGCTCCGCGTCCTGGCCCAGGCCCACGGAGAGCTCGGCCACCATGCGGTAGGTGGCGCCGGGCAGGATGGGCTCTCGCAGGTGGAGGGTGTGGTCCAGCTTGGTGTCCGTCTGGGCCAGCAGCACCATGCTGTTGTTCTCGCTGCCGTCCGGGTTCAGGACCCGGTACTCCACGTTGGGGGACACGTTCCTCTGGGGCGGCAGCCAGGCCCGCACCCAGAGGCGACGCAGATCGGGATAGGGGTAGACCAGGATGTGCTGGAAGTGCAGGGGTTCGTCGTCGAACAGCTCGATCTCGGCCATGGACAGGCAGTCCCGCGAACTGGGCTCGATCACGCTGGATGGACACGGTCCAGGCAAGGGGATGGGCCTCTCCTCCTCGGGGCCGTGGTCGGGGATCGCACCGGGTCCGGGTGCGGGAGGGCGTGGGAGTCGAACCCACCGCAGCCGGCTCTGCGCCGCCTGCCACTGGTTTTGAAGACCAGGGCACCCACCGGGGCACATGCCCTCCCATGGCTATTCTAGCCCAGGCCCGGAACTCTGTCCAAAAGTCGTGCTATCCGCCCGGATCGGGGCCAGGGCCTCCAGGCTCTCCGGCGTCTGGAAGTACTGGAAGTGATGTCCGGGCAGCACCGTCACCTGGAGTTGGGGCCAGCGGCCCTGGCGCACGGCCCGGGCACTGGCCACGCTGACCACCAGGTCGTTGGGTCCCCCCAGGAGCCGATCCAACCCCATGTCCACCAGGCGAAGGACACCGCTTTTGGCGAAGAGCACCTCTCCTGGGAAGGGCTTGGCCCGGCGGCTGTTCTCCCCGATCTGGACGAAGTAGGGGACGTCCAGGGGGCTGTCGGCCTCGTTCAGCTTCCGGTAGAACTCCGAGCCCGGACGCAGATCGTCCACCGCGACCCCGGCGTCCAGGGCCTTCTTCAGGGCCCACTCTGCGATGAGGGTCACCGGCCCGACCCCGGCCTGGTTCAGGAGCAGGGTGGCGCTCCAGAAGGCCAACCCCTTCACATCGGCCAGACGGGTCCCCGCGTTGGGTGGACCGGCCAGGAAGGCCCGGTCCACGAAGGCATGGCCGCCGGCCAGCTCCACCATGGCCCGCACCACCTGGGTGCCCAGGCCGTGGGCGAAGACATCCAGATGGATCCCGTCCGTGGGGCCAAAGCCCAGGGTCTGGAGTGCCTGGGCCAGGCGATGGCCGTTCTCCTCGATGGGGACGGTCAGGCTCTCGTAGTCGAAGGCCAGGAGCAGGTCGTAGGCAGCCCATTTCTGGAGGTGGGGCCAGAGCCGCTGGACCAGCCAGCGGGTGTCACCGGTGAGCCCGTGGACCAGCAGGGCCACCCGACTGGCCTGGGCCACCTCCTCGGGGTGGATCGGCGCGTAGACCGGAGTGCCGTCCTCGTCCAGCGTGGCCCGCCGTACGCCCATGTCCGGCGGAGGCTCTCGCCGGTGGATCCGGTAGAGGAAGAGGCGGACAGTGCGTCGAAGATCCCGGTGGGGCCGTTCCCCTGCGGTAGGGCTCTGGGCCAGCTCGGGCGGCAGATCGCGGGCAGAGAGGATAGGCTCCCCCGCGGAGAGATCTGCAGGAAGGGGGAGCCGGGCCACCGTGACCGTCACGCGCCGTCGGCCGGTCCTTTCGTCCGGGGGCGACAGGGACGTCGTCTGGCCCACCAGATAGTGGTGTTGTCCGTCCCAGGCCACGGCCACCACGCCTTCCAGCTCCTCGGACGCGTCCAGGCTCAGCTCCAGCCGCAGGGGATGGTCCGGGTCCAGGGTCTCCAGGGCCGTGGGGCTGGCATTGATGGCCAGGATCCCCGGGGATGCTCCGGCCGAGCGGGCGGTGCCCTCCAGGGCGATCGGCGAGAAGAGGCGTTGGCCCTCGGGACTTTCCAGGGCCGGGGGCGGTGTCACAGGATGCTGCACGTCCGGGCCTCGGGTGGCCTGGAGGAGGGTGCTCAGGACGATCTCTCCCTGGAATTCCGGCGGCTTCTCCACCCGGAGTTCCAGAGGGGTGCCCAGCTCCACCGCCCGTTGACCGGCCGGCAGGGGGTGGCGGGTCGGTTCGTTGAGCACGGTGATCTCCATCTGGCAGGTGATCCACCGATCGTGGATGTCCTCGGTCACCACCAGTTTGCGGGTCCCGGTGTGCCGGACTCCCTCCAGCAGCTCGGCCAGGGGGCCGGTCGCGCGGCGGGTCTCCGCGGCGGTCGCCTCCGGTTGGTTCAGGTCTGGAAGCTGGAGCACGTCGAAGTCCATGGGAACCGTGCTGGCGAAGACCTTGATGACCTCGGTGGCGGCCGGCAGGGAAGGATGGTGGATCTCCGGTCTCAGCCGGGGGATGTGAAAGGCCGCGCCCGGGACCACCGTCTGGTGGGGAGCATGGGGCGGGTAGATCCGATGGATGCCGAAGTTGCTGCTCAGGTTGAAGACGGCCACGTAGAGGGTGCGCGCGCTCAGGTTGCGCACCGTCACCCAGATGCGGCGGCCGGGGGTCAGGATGTGGTCCACTTCGTCCAGGGGGATGCCGTCCTTGGGCGCGCTGAACCCGGCCCGGGTGTAGCTGTAGGCCCGGACCTCCAGGGCATGGGCCAGCAAGGGGGCGGGGGTGGGGTTACGCAGGGCCCGTACGTTGTGGAACACGGCCAGGTGGTGCAGGTGCTGGGCCACCTGGACTGCCCCGGCCTGGGTGCGGGGGGGCATCGTCGCGACGATCTGGGCCCCGCTGCCGTCCTGGATCGCGTAGCCCTCTGGGGTGGCGTCGACCCGGAAGTGGGCCCCGGGTGCGTCGTGGGAGACCACCTCCAGGAAGGGAGAGGGTTTTCGGTCCTGGAAGGGCGGTTCCCCCTGCAGCGCGGCCCGGACCCAGGGGTCCGAGACGGCCACGGCGTAGACCAGGGTCTCGAAGCCCAGGCTCAGGATGCGGGCCCGGGCCGGCAAGGGGACGGCATCCACCGGCAGCCCCGGGGGAAGTTGGACCCAGGCATGGTCCACGTCTGCCCGGATCACCGAGCCCTGGGCCAGGGGCTCGCCCTGGAGGTCGCTGCCCGGTGGGTAGATGGCCACCTGGCTGCCCTCCACGAGGCCCACCGCGACCCCGCCATCCACCTGGACCACCGGGCCCGAGGGTGTGGCCTCCACCTCCGTGACCCGCAGATAGGGTGCCACGGGTGGGGCCTCCTCGCCGAAGATCCGACGGTTCCCAGGCCCCTCCAGTTGAGGTGTCTGTTGGGGATAGATCCCGTGGACCCGGGTCCGGACCACGTCGTACACCTCCTGCCAGGTCATGTCCGGACGGTAGCCCTGCAGGGCCTGGACCAGGAAATAGGTGGCCGCGCCGTGCCACTGGCCGGTCTCGGGGGAGCGATACTCGTAGCTCAGTTCCTCGTCCCGCGCTGCTGCCAGGAGAACGTGCCGCCCTGGGACCTTCCAGCCGCTGGAACGGCGCAGCCTCCGGGCCGCCTCCAGGTGTTGGGCCGTCCCCGGCACCGTCGACGCCAGCTCCCGGGGGCGATGGTCGGCCCGGCAGCGACGTGCCAGGGGCCTGGTGGGGTCTGGCCTCAGGGCTGCCCGGGTCCCCGAGCCCGAGTGGCAGCAGTCCAAGACCGCGGCCACCTGGGCCCCTCGGTCCTCGGCCATGGCGATGAGCGCGGCCAGCTCCTTGTCCAGGAGGTCGAACACCGGTCGTCCCGCGGCGTCGGTGGTCCGGCTGTCCATGGGCACGATGGTCTCGTCGAAGCCGTCGGGCTCGTCCGGGTCCACCGAGGGGGCCTGAGCGCCGTGCCCGCTGTAGTGGAAGAAGAACTGGTCGCCGGGCCGGAGCTGTTGGACGATCTCCTGCCAGGCGGCCAGGATGTGGGCTCGGGTGGGCAGGCGTTCGCCAGCAACCTGGGGAACACTGGAGGTGAGGGTCCAGATCCGCGTCTCGGGGACCTGGAGTCGGTGGACCAGAAAGGCCCGGACGGCCCGGACATCGGCCACGCAGCCTCGGAGATCTGGGATGGTGGGGCTGCTGTAGCCATCGATGCCCACCAACAGGGCAAAGATCCGGGGGCGTTCGCGCATGACAGGACTCCTTTCCCGGAAACGGTCCATCTCTCGGCCGCGGTCCCGATGTGGCTTCCATGATACCACAGAGTGCTCTCTGGCCGGCTGCAGCCTCCCCGACAGGGGTGTATCGCTCGAGCCTGTCGGCAGGCCCGGGCAGCCCCCCCCGATCCCCAGGCCCCCAATGGCGGGGTCCTGTCGCCGGAACCCCTTCTGGGTGGGGCTCCGGGCCGCTCCGCCCAGAAGGGGGCAGGCGTCCTGGGTTCCGACCACGCGTTCCCCTCGACGACGAGTCCACGGGGCATTTCCGGCACGGGGGCGGGGATCCTGCGCGGCCCAGGGCCGAGGGGCCCTCCTTCCGCGGAGCCTCCACGACCGTTTGACATGATCTGGGGGACGGTTTAGAATGCATATCCATCCTGGTTTGTCTGACAAGCCGATTTGCCTGGCAAGTCGACGGACAACCCTTCCTCACACGTCGAACCGTACCCAGACTCAACTTGGGATCCTCCATGTCCAACGTTCTGGCCGAGATCCGTTCCGGCGCCTACTACGATTCCGTGGTCCTGATGCAGCTCCAGCGGGCTCTGGTGGAGCTGCCCGGGGTGGAGGATGCGGGTGTGGTCATGGGCACCCCGGCCAACAAGGAACTCCTGGAGCAGAGTGGCCTGTGCACGCCCCAGGTGGAGGCCGCTCGCCCGGACGACCTGGTGGTGGTGGTCCGGGCCGTGGACGAGGCCGCGGCCCGGGCGGCCCTGGCCCAGATCGACCACCTGCTGGCCCGGCGGCGCAGCCGGGAGACCTCTATGGGGTATCGTCCCCGGACGTTGGAGGGGGCTGCCAAGCTCCTGCCGGAAGCCCAGTGGGTGCTAGTCTCGGTGCCTGGCCGCTACGCGGCCGGCGTGGCCGACCAGGCCCTGGACCTGGGCAAGCATGTCTTCCTCTACAGCGACAATGTCCCTCTGGAGGAGGAGATCCGCCTGAAGAACCGGGCTGTGGAGGCCGGCCTTCTGGTCATGGGCCCGGACTGCGGCACCGCGTTGGTCCGGGGCGTGGGCCTGGGCTTTGCCAACGGAGTGCGTCGGGGACCTGTGGGCGTGGTGGCGGCCGCGGGCACGGGCCTGCAGACGGTGGCCTGCGCGGTCCACCGTCTGGGCGGGGGCCTCTCCCATGGCCTGGGCACCGGAGGGCGGGATCTCTCGGATCCGGTGGGAGGCCTCACGGCCCGTCAGGGCCTGGCCATCCTGGCCCAGGACCCCGACACCCGGGTCATCGTCCTCATCTCCAAGCCGCCCTCCCCCCGGATCGCCGGGGAGATCCTGGCCGTGGCCCGGGACACGGGCAAGCCTGTGGTGGTCCACTTCGTGGGCCTGGATCCGGCGCAGTTGGCCTCCCGGTTTCCCGGAATCCATGTGGCCCCCACCCTGGATGAGGCCGCGCGGATGGCCCTGGAACAGGCGGGCATGGCTGCCCCCCCGGAGGCACAGGAGCGCGATCCGGCCCGGGAACGCCTGGCCGCGGCCCTGGCCAAGGCCCAGCCCGAGCAACGCTATCTCCGAGGCCTGTACTCCGGCGGCACCCTGGCCTCCGAGGCCCTGGCCCTGTTGCGCGGATACCTGGCTCCCCTCTACTCCAACGTGCCCCTGCCCGGGGGGATGGCCCTGGAGAGCCCCCACCACAGCCAGGCCCACACGGTGGTGGACCTGGGGGCGGATGAGTTCACGGTGGGGCGGCTGCACCCCATGTTGGACAACGAGCTCCGCGTCCGTCGGCTGTTGGACGAGGCCCAGGACCCCGAGGTGGCGGCGATCCTCCTGGATGTGGTGTTGGGCTACGGGGCCCATCCGGACCCGGCCGGCGAGCTGGCGCCCGCCATCCGCCGGGCTCGGGATCGGGCCGGCCAGGAAGGGCGTGCCCTGGCCGTGGTCGCGGTGGTCATCGGCACCGACCGGGATCCCCAGGAGCTGGACGGACAGGTGGCCCGGCTCCAGGAGGCCGGCGCGGTGGTCTTCCACCGCCACGATCGGGCGGTCCAGGCCATTGGTTCCCTGTTGGCAGGCCGAGGACAAGGGGCGGTCTCCCCATCACATCCCGCCGAGGCCTGGGAACCCCGGTCGGACGCGTCCTCCTCCACGGCTTCGGGGCCGGTGCCGGATCTCTCCCAGCCCGTGGCGGCCATCAACGTGGGGCTGGAGATCTTCGCGGAGACCCTCCAGGCCCAAGGCGCTTCGGTGGTCCATGTGGACTGGCGCCCGCCGGCCGGGGGCGATCAGCGGCTTATGGGCATCCTGGCCCGGATGAGCGGCTCGCGCGGGTGATCCGGTTTGGGCCGAAGGTCTCTGCACATCCGTCCAACCTTCGAGGAGGAGACCCCTATGAGACCCTCTGTGGACATCGATGCGGCCAACGCGACCGCGGTGGAACGGATGATGGAGGCCCACCCGGTGCTGGTGGGCCTGGGCCGGGCGTTGGACGTGATCCCCGGCATGCGGGAGGACCTGTTGCTCCACGCGGGGCCGCCCATCACCTGGGAGCGGGCCTCGGGGCCCCTGCGCGGCGCGATCATCGGCGCGTTGATCTTCGAGGGCAAGGCCCACAGCCCCCAGGAGGCCGAGGCCCTGGTCACCTCCGGAGCGGTCCACCTGGAACCCTGCCACCAGCACAGCGCGGTGGGGCCCATGGCCGGCGTCATCTCCCCCTCCATGGCCGTGTACATCCTGGAGAACCAGGCCCACGGCAACCGGGCCTTCTCGAACTTGAACGAGGGCTACGGCCGGGTCCTGCGCTACGGCGCGTACGGCGAGGACGTCCAGCAGCGTCTGCGCTGGATGCACGACGTCATGGCCCCGGTCCTGGGAGAGGCCATCGCGGCCTCGGGCGGGATCGACATCCGCGCCCTGCTGGCCGAGGCGCTCCACATGGGCGACGAGGGACACAACCGCAACAAGGCGGGCTCCATCCTCTTCACCAAGGCCCTGGCCCCCCACATCGCCCGGGCAGCCCCCAACAGCGACGTGGCCGGGGAGATCCTCCAGTTCCTGGGCGACAACGCGCTCAGCGTCCTCAACCCGGTGATGGCCGCGTGCAAGGCCATGGCCGACGCGGCCCACGGGGTGGAGGGCAGCACCCTGGTCACCACCATGGCCCGCAACGGCACGGACTTCGGCATCCGGGTGAGCAGCATGGGTGATCGCTGGTTCACCGGGCCCGCGGAGATCCCCAAGGGGCTCTACTTCCCCGGCTTCCAGGCCGAGGACGCGAACCCGGACATCGGCGACAGCACCATCACCGAGACCGCGGGGATCGGTGCCTTTGCCATGGCCGCGGCGCCGGCCATCGTCACCTTCGTCAGCGGCACCCCCCAGGACGCCATCAACGCCACCCTGGAGATGTACGAGATCACGGTGGCCGAACACAAGTACTTCACCATCCCCTACCTGGACTTCCGGGGCACGCCGGTGGGGATCGACCTGCGCAAGGTGGTGGAGAGCGGGATCACCCCCCGGGTCAACACCGGCATCGCCCATCGAGAGGCCGGTGTGGGCCAGATCGGCGCGGGGCTGGTCCGCCCTCCCCTGGACATGTTCCTCCAGGCGTTGGTCGCGGTGGCGGAGAAGTACGGCTTCGCCTGAGCCGGGGTCGATATCGGTGGTTTCCCCTCTGCGGTACCCGTCTTCCATGGACCTGAAGGAGTCGATGTCATGCCCAAGATGAAGATCTACGATCTCTCCCAGCCCCTGAACCAGGACGCCCCCTTCTGGCCCTACTATCCGCCCTTCGAGGTGAAGTACATCAAGCGCAAGGCGGAGCACGGGGTCAACGCCCAGTACATCATGACCAGCAACCACATGGGCACCCACCTGGATGCTCCCCGCCACTTCGTCACCGGGGGCAAGACCATCGACCAGCTTCCCCTGGACTGGCTCTACGGCGAGGGCGTCATCGTGGACCTCTCGGACATGTTGGACGAGCTGGACGTCTTCCGGCCCGAGGACATCGAGGCCCGGGTGGAGGTTCGGGAGGGGGACATCCTCTTCATCCACACGGGCTGGCACAAGTACGCCCAGTTCGGCTCTCAGCCGGATGAGGAGAAGTACATCCACCGCCATCCAGGACCCCACCACAGCATCGTGGACTGGCTGTTGGACAAGAAGATCCACCTGTGGGGCGTGGACATGATCTCCACGGACCACCCCATGAACCTGCCCATCGGCCGTTTCCTGGGCAAAGGCGGCCTGGAGCACTGGCAACGGGTCCGTCGACAGGTGGAGGAGAAGTTCGGCGCGGACCGGGTGGACGACCTCTTTCCCCCCGAGGCCTACCAGCTCACCCATAACGCCCTCTTCCCCTACGACTGCTTCCATGTGGAGAACCTGGGGGGCGAGATCGGCAATCCGGCCCTGCACAACCGTCGGCTCATCCTGGGCGCCTTCCCCTGGCTCTTCAAGGGCGGCGAGGCCGCCTTCTGTCGAGCGGTCGCCTTCGTGGAGGAATAGTCGAAGAGGCCCCTGCATGAAACCACCGCCGTTTGACTACTACCCTGCCGAGAGCGTGGAACAGGCCCTGGAGATCCTGGCCCGCTTCGGCTACGACGCCAAGCCCTTGGCCGGCGGCCAGAGCCTGGTGCCGGCCATGAACTTCCGCCTGGCCCAGCCGGCCGTGCTGGTGGACCTGAACCCCATCGCGGACCTGGCCTACATCCGGCCCACGGAGAGCGGCCTGCGCATCGGCGCCATGACCCGACAGCGGGCCGTGGAGCGCAGCTCCCTGGTGGCAGAGCGGGCTCCCCTGCTCCACGAGACCATGCCCCACATCGCCCATCCCCAGATCCGGAACCGGGGCACCTTCGGCGGCAGCCTGGCCCACGCGGATCCGGCCGCGGAGCTCCCCGCGGTGGCCGTGGCCTTGGATGCCCGCCTGCGGCTCCAAAGCCCCCGAGGGGAGCGCTGGATCCCGGCCGCGGACTTCTTCGTGGGCCTCTTCACCACGGCCCTGGAGCCGGACGAGCTCCTGGTGGAGGTGGAGATCCCGGCCCTGCCCCGCCGGACGGGGTGGTCCTTCCAGGAGGTGGCCCGGCGCCATGGAGACTTCGCGCTGGTGGGGGTGGCCGCCACCGTCACCCTCGGTCCAGGGGGGACGATGGAGCGGGCCCGGCTGGTCTTCCTCAGCGTGGGGGAAGGGCCCGTGGAGGCCCGACAGGCCCAGGAGGCCCTGGCCGGCCAAAGCCCGGATCCCGAGGTCCTCCGGGCGGCCGCGGAGACGGCCGGCGAACGGGACATCGAGCCCGTGGGCGACATCCACGCCAGCGCGGACTTCCGTCGCCACCTGGCCAAGGTGTTGGCCCGCCGGGCCTTGGCGCAGGCCGTGGCCCGGGCCCAGGGCTCCAACCGAGCCGATCCCAGGCCATAGACGAGGGAGGAGTTGTGGCTCAGAGAACGACGGTAACGGTGACGGTCAACGGCCAGGAGTACACCCGAGAGGTGGAGCCCCGGCTGCTGTTGAGCGACTTCCTGCGCCACGAGCTGGGGCTGACCGGGACCCATGTGGGCTGTGAGCACGGCGTGTGCGGCGCGTGCACGGTGCTCCTGGACGGCCAGGCGGTCCGCTCCTGCCTGATGTTCGCGGTGCAGGCCCAGGGCCACCGGATCACCACGGTGGAGGGTCTGGCCCCGGGGCCAGACCCCGAACAGCTCCATCCCCTGCAGCGAGCCTTCTGGGAGGCCCATGGCCTCCAGTGTGGGTTCTGCACCCCAGGCATCCTGATGAGCATGGTCCCCTTCCTGGAGGAGAACCCCGATCCCAGCGAGGAGGCCATCCGCGAGGCCCTGTCGGGGAACCTGTGTCGTTGCACCGGGTACCAGAAGATCGTGGAGGCGGTGAAGCTCGCGGCCACCATGGGGACCCGGGAGCGATAGCCTCCGAGGGAGCCAGCCAGACGACCGGAAGGGCCCGGAGCTCCGTGGCCGCTGGGCCCCCATGCGCACATCCCATGGGCACATCCAAGGTACGGTGGTAGCCATGACAACCCGATACTTCGGCCAGCCCGTCAAACGGAACGAGGATCCCCGGCTCCTCACCGGCCGGGCCCTGTTCGTGGACGATGTGGACCTGCCCGGCATGCTCCACGTGGCCTTTCTGCGCAGCGACCTGGCCCACGCGCGCATCCGCTCCATCGACGTGAGCCGGGCCCGCCAACGCCCCGGCGTGGTGGCCGTCTACACCGCGGAGGACCTGGGCGACTTCTGGCGGCATGGCCCCCTGCTGGTGCCGCCCCCGCCGGTGGAGGGCATCGTCTTCCACCAGCGTACCCAGGTCACCCTGGCCAAGGACAAGGTGCGCCATGCAGGCGAGGCCGTGGCCCTGGTGGTCGCGGAGAGCCGCTACCTGGCCGAGGACGCGCTGGAGGACATCTTCGTGGACTACGAGCCCCTGCCCGCGGTGGTCCACCTGGAGGAAGCGGCCCAGGACCGGGTGCTGGTCCACGAGGAGCTGGGCACCAATGTCAGCGCGCACGTGGTCCAGCGCAAGGGGGACTACGAGAGCGCCCGGGCCCAGGCGGATGTGGTCATCCGCCGGCGTTTCGTCTACGACCGGGGCACGGCCGCGGCCATGGAGAACCGGGGCATCGTGGCCCACTGGGATCCGAAGGCGGAGACCCTCACCGTGTGGGACACCACCCAGGCTCCTATCCCCATCCGCAACGGGTTGGCCGCCATGTTGGGCCTGTCGGAGCACCAGGTCCGGGTCATCGCGCCCTTCATCGGCGGCGGCTTTGGCCCCAAGATCATGATGTTCTACCCCGAGGAGATGCTTCTGCCCTGGGTCTCCATGCAGTTGGGGCGGCCGGTCAAGTGGATCGAGGACCGGGAGGAGAACTTCTACGCCACCACCCAGGAACGGGGCCAGATCCACGACGCGGAGATCGCCCTCACCCGAGACGGGCGGGTGTTGGGGGTCCGGGATGTCTTCCTGCACGACCAGGGGGCCTATGCACCCTATGGGCTCACCGTGCCCATCAACAGCCAGTGTACCCTCCTGGGGCCCTACGACGTGCCGGCCTACTACTCGGAGTTCACCGCGCTCTTCACCAACAAGCCCATCGTCACTCCCTATCGGGGCGCGGGCCGCCAGCATGGGGTCTTCGTCATGGAGCGCCTGTTGGACATCGCGGCCCGGGAGCTGGGCATGGACCCCGCGGAGATCCGGCGCCGGAACTTCATCCCGCCGGAGAAGTTCCCCTACAACAACGAGATCATCTACCAGGACTTCGCGCCCCTGGTCTACGACAGCGGCAACTACGAGCCCGCGCTCCAGCGGGCCCTGGAGCTCATCGACTACCGCCGCTTCGTGGAGGAGGAGCAGCCCCGGCTCCGGGCCCAGGGCCGCCGGGTGGGCATCGGCGTGGTCTGCTACATCGAGGGCACCGGCATCGGCCCCTACGAGGGCGCCCGGGTGACCGTGGAGAGCACCGGCAAGGTCAGCGTGGCCACGGGGATCGGCACCCAGGGCCAGGGCCACTTCACCTCCTTCGCCCAGGTGGTGGCCGAACAGCTGGGCGTGGACGTGGCGGATGTCCACGTGGTCACCGGGGACACGGACATGTTCCACTGGGGCACCGGTACCTTCGCCAGCCGGGGCGCGGTGGTGGCCGGCAACGCCATCCACGCGGCCGCGGTCCGGGTACGCCAGAAGATCCTCAGGATGGCCAGCGAGAAGCTGGAGGCCGCGGAGGAGGACCTGGAGCTGGTGGACGGGGTGGTGCGGGTGAAGGGGGTGCCCGAGCGTTCCATCCCCCTGGGCCAACTGGCCGTGGAGGCCAACCCCCTGCGGGGCGCGGTGAAGCCGGGCACAGAGCCCGGCCTGGAGGCCTCGGATTTCTTCGGCCCGGAGCGGGGTGCCACGGCCAGCGGCGTCCACGCCATGATCGTGGAGGTGGATCCGGAGACCTTCCTGCTCACCATCCGCAAGTACGTGGTGGTCCACGACTGCGGCACGGTGATCAACCCCCTGATCCTGGACGGCCAGATCCAGGGCGGTGTGGCCCAGGGGATCGGCAACGCGTTCTACGAACAGCTCCACTTCGACGAGAACGGTACCCTGCTCAACGCCTCCTTCATGGACTACCTGATCCCCACGGCCACGGACGTACCTCCCATCGTGGGCGACCATGTGGTCACCCCTTCGCCGCTGAACCCCCTGGGCATCAAAGGGGCCGGAGAGGCCGGTGCCATTCCCGTGGGCGCTCTCTTCGCCCAGGCCCTGGAGAACGCGTTCAGCGATCTGGGTCTGGAGATCCGGGAGATCCCCCTGAGCCCCAACCGGCTCTACGAGCTGGTGCGGGAGGCCCAGGAGGCGTCCGGACACGGTGCATCGGATGGGCCGGGCCCGGGCACAGGGTCTCCGTAGGGCCTGTGCCGTGCTCTTCCCGCGGGGGTTCCCGAGGGGCCGTCTCCTCGACGGCCCCTCGGTCGTTCTCGGGCACGAAGTGGGACGGCTCAGCGGCTCTGGGAGGCACAGGTGGCTGGGATGAGCGCGCAGGCCTGGTCGGGGACCAGCGGGCCCTCCACGGTCACCTGGCCCACCTCCAGCGCATCTCCCAGGATCTGCCCGGCCGGGTCCACCAGAGGGGCCCGCGTGCCCTCTGTTGGGTCGAAGAGGCCGATCACCACCCGGTAGGTGCCGGCCTTGCTCCCTGGGGGCACGGGGAGCTCCCGCCAGTCCGCGAGCTGCCCAGAGGCCGCCAGGGGGACGAAGAGGCGCGGCGGCCCATCCTGCTGGGAGAGGTTGTTGTCCGCCCCGTCCCGTAGGTGGACGAAGGGGACGTACCCCTCCCAGTTCCCCTCCGTCTCCCAGACCAGCCACAGGTCCACGGCCTGTCCCACAGGCGCCCGGGCGTCCATCCGGGCCTCCACCTGGACGGTGGCCCCTGAGGGCAGCCGGAAGGTGCCCCGGGCGGAGACCGGGCCGGGGTCCACCGCCTGGGACACGGCCTCCAGCCAGTCCGCGCTGGGCGGGGTGGGCAGGGCCAGGCGTGTCAGCCGATCTCGGCCGCCCCGGGTGTACGCGGCGGCCAGGGCCAGGGTGCCGCTCTCGTCCACAGGGCCGGCGGCCGCCACCACTGGAAGCCGATGGGCCGGTTGGCCCGGGTCCGGGCCGTGGACGGCCGCCACCACGACGCCCCATCGGCCCGGCAGGTGCAGCCACAGGGTGGTGATGCGGATGAGCTCGCCGGGTCGCCACCGTTCCGGCGGGTACCAGACCAGCCCCGGTGGCCCGGCATCGGCCAGGGTGTAGGCCACCTGCCCACTGGGCGTCCGCAGCTCCAGCCAGGGCCGCAGGGTGCCGGGCACGTATCCCTCCTGGACCCGCCACAGGGTGGTCACCTTGGTCTGTCGCCAGCGGGGCCAGTCCTCCAGGGTCACGTCCAGCAGGCTCAGGGGGCCGAAGTCGGCCAGAGGGGGTGTGTCTGGGGCCGTGGCCGGGTCCACCCGGACGAAGGAGTAGAACGCGTCGGGGATGGTCTTGTTCGGCGCCCCTCGGCGCAGGAGGAGGAAGCCGTCCGCCGCGTCCACCACCCCCCAGTCGTTGGCCAGCATGGCCTCCACCGTGTCCTTCAGGTCGCCGGGGGCCATGTCCGTGTTGGTGGTCACGTCCAGGAGTGCCCATTCCGCGGGCACGGCCGCGTCCAACCCCCAGGGGAACTGGTAGACGTAGCGACGGTGGTTCACATGGGGGTGGACGGCCGCGGTGGCGGTCACTGCCGCGTCCGGGGGGATCTGGGCCACGAAGCGGGACAACAGGCGATGGTGCTCTGCGATGGGCGTCGGGTCGTAGCGCCCGCCACCCGGTCCGCGCCCTGCCTCCAGGTAGAGGGCCACGCTCCAGCCCAGGAGCCAGAGGGCCGCCAGGCCCCACAGCCCCTGGCGAAGGCCTGCCTCCCTGCTCCGCTGCCGGCCTCCCCCTGGGACAAGCCGTCCCATCAGCCGGCGCAGGCGGCCCAGCCCCAGGGCTCCGGCCACGGCCATGTAGGGGATCAGGGGGGCTGTGTAGTGGAACTCGCCGTAGTACATGGCCGGGTAGGTGCTCAGCGCGTTGGCCAGGAGGACCGGCAGGGGCAGGAGCAGCACCTCTGGGGTCAGAAGGCCCAGGAAGCCGAAGCCCGCCAGCAGGCGCGTCAAGTAGGCGGTCCGGGCCGGCTCCGCGAGGATCTGGAGGACCAGGCCCGGCCGGGTCAGGAGGCTGCGGAAGATGTCCGCGGCGGAATCGCCCAGGGGGCCGTAGCGCTGGAAGTAGGTGCTCTCGGTCACCTGGTAGACCCGGGCCGCGTACGCGGGCACGATGACGAAGGTGGCCAGGTAGAACCACAGCAAGGAGAGGAGGAGCAACAGATAGGGGGCCAAGGGACGGAAGGGCCACCGACGTCCAGGAACACGGTGGTCCTCTGGCCGGCCCCAAGGCCGGAGGGTGCGCAGGATCCCCCAGGCACCCAGCCCGGCTGCCAGGAGCGCGGCCTCCTCCTTGACCCCGGCCAGCAGGAGGCCGGCCACCAGGTACTGCCCGGTCCGTCTCCGCTCCAGCGCCCAGAAGGCCCACAGGATCAGGGGCACGGCCAGGGGGATGGCGTGGAACTCGGTGAGCACCGCGGACTGGAGGGAGGGGTTGAGCAGGTAGGCCAGGACCACGGCCAGGGCCGGCCCAGGGGGCAGATGGGCCCGGGCCACCCCGTACAGGGGCCAGGCGCCCAGGGCCACGGCCAGGACCTGGAGGAGAAGCAGGGCCCGGACATCGTCCCACAGCCAGTAGATGGGGCTGATGAGGACCAGGATGGGCTCCACGTGGTCGGTGAGGCGGGTGGAGAGGTAGTCCTTCTGCACCGACTCCAGGAAGCGGCCCCGGCTGCTGTTCCACACCGCCTGGTCGATCTGGCCCAGATCCGCTTTGTGGGTCCGCATGCCCAGGTGTTGGTCCCAGGCCAGCCGGGTGAAGACGATCCCGTAGACCAGGATGGCCAGGAGGACCAGGCCGGAGATTCCGTGGCGACGGAGGAGCGCTTTCCTCCGGGAGGCCGGCCCTTCATCCGGGCGGCCAGGGGCCTCGGGGGGCCGGGGTTGGGAGGGAAGTGTCGGAGAGGGGCTCATGGTCGCCAGATTCGTCCGTCGGTTCCGAACAGCAGCACGCACCCGGCCCACAGGACCTCCAGCACCACCTGGAGGGTGCGCATGGCCAGGGCCAACAGGATCCCGGGCCCCGGCCCCAACACCGGAGCCAGGAGGAGGGCCAGGGCGCCCTCTCGGATGGCCAGCCCTCCCGGGGCCACGAAGCTGAGGTAGCCCACCGCATAGGCTACCGGATACGCGGTGAGGAGTCCAGCCCAGACCTCGGCCCGGCCTGGGAGCTCCAGGACGGCCCCGGCCAACAGGGCAAATGCCCCGCTCCACAGGATCCAATCCACCAGCCCGCCCAGCCACAGGATGGCCAGATCCCGGGCCCGGAGGGAGGCATCCAGGGGCTCACGGCCCAGGGCACGGAGAAGACCGTCCAGCCCCGCCTGCAGCCACCCTGGGCGCAGGAGAAGGACGAGGAAGGGGAGGCCGGCCAGCAGGAGCCAGCCCATGTCCCCCCCCGCGCCCAGGCGGAGCTCCCCGTCCACCCACCCTCTGTCCACCCACTGCAGGTAGGCCCCGGCGAAGGGGAGGGCGCTGAGCAGGTTGATCGCCTGGTAGAGGGCGATGCTGGCCATTGTGGCCACCGGTCGCACTCCCCGCTCCTGGGCCAGCAGGGTCATTCCCAGGGGCTGCCACAGGTTCCCCGGGATGTAGCGCACCAGGATGGAGGCGAACCACACGTACAGGGCCTGCCCCCACCCCAGACGACCGCCCCAGAGGTGGAGCGACCGTCGCCACAGGAGCACCTCCACCAGCCAGGCCAGGCTCAGCAGGCCGGCCGCCAGGGCCAGCCGCTCCCCCCGGAGCTGCCAGGGCTGACGTTGGATGGCCTCCCACTGGGTGTGAAGAAGGCCGATGATGGAGAGCAGGGCCAGGGCCAGGACGGCGCCGCGGACCCACGGCCTGAGGGCCCGGGACCCACGTATGGAATGCAACACGAACCTCGGATTTCAGATACCCCTGATTGACACGTATCAGGGATGGGATTATACTACACCGTGAACCCCACGGCCATGTCTGGGGGCCTCTGTACCGTTTTTGTCCTGCGCAGCACGGTGCGCCATCCCTCACTGTCGTCTCTCTGAGAACACCTTGCACCTGGCCGTATCCAGCCGTATCCATCCACACATCCACCCTTGGAAGGAGGCAGAGCCGTGAACGGATCGAAGCGTTGGAGCCTCTGGCTGGCCCTGGTCCTCGTCGCTGCCCTGGCCCTCGCGGCCTGTGCCGCGCCGGGTGGTCAGCCTGGGGCCGAACCGGCTGCCGAGGAGGCGGCCCCGGCCGAGGAGGCCGCCCCGGAGGAGGCCGCGCCCGCGCCTGCAGAGCCCAAGACCATCATCTATGCCCTCTACCAGGAACCGGAGATCCTGAACCCCTACATCGCCACCCAGACCGCGGCGGGCGAGGTGAACAGCATGGTGGTGGAGGGCCTCCTGGGTGTGGACCCGGACGGCAACTTCTTCCCCGTGTTGGCCAAGGAGGTCCCCAGCCTGGAGAACGGCCTGGTCTCGGAGGACGGCCTGACCATCCGCTACAACCTGCGGGAGGACGTGGTCTGGTCCGATGGGGAGCCCTTCACCTGCGACGATGTGGTCTTCACCTGGGAGGCCATCACCCACCCGGAGAGCGGTGCGGTGAGCACCACGGGCTACGACAAGATCGAGTCCGTGGCCTGTGAGGACGACTACACCGTGGTGGTGCAGTATGCGGAGTTCTACGCGCCCTACCTGACCCTCTTCGGCGCGATCATGCCCCGGCACGCGACCGGCGACCCTGCGGACATGCAGAACTGGGACTACAACTGGAACGGTCTCCTGGGCACCGGCCCCTTTGTCCTGACCGAGTGGGTCTCCGGCGATCGCATCACCCTGGTCAAGAACGAGAACTACCGGGACTACCCGGACCGCCCCAAGGTGGACCAGATCATCGTCCGCATCATCCCCAGCCGCGAGGTGGGCAAGGCCCTCATCACCTCGGGGGAGATCGACATCCTGTGGGACCTGATCGAGGCGGATGTCCCGGAGTTCGAGGCCAACCCGGACGTGGTGGTCAACAAGCGGTCCAGCCCGGGCACGGAGCGGTTGGTGTTGAACCTGGCCGATCCGGCCCTGGACGCCACCCCGGATCCCCTCAACAACCCCCACCCCCTGTTGGGCGACGTGCGGGTGCGGAACGCCATTGAGCTGGGCATCGACAAGCAGTTCATCGTGGACGAGATGCTCTACGGCGCGACCACGGTGGGCACCAGCGAGCTGAACATCGGCTGGGCCAAGTGCGACATCCCGGCCTCGGAGTACGATCCCGAGGCGGCCAAGGCCCTGTTGGAGGAGGCCGGCTTCACGGATGAGGACGGCGATGGCGTCCGGGAGTGCAACGGCTGCCTCTACGCGGAGGCAGGCACCCCCCTGCGCCTGAAGATCCAGACCACCACCGGCAACCAGCTCCGGGAAGAGGTGGAGCAGATCCTCCTGGAGATGATGCGGGAGATCGGCATCGAGCTCTACATCGAGAACGTGCCCAGCGCGGAGCTCTTCGGCTCCTGGGCCAGCGGCGCCTTCCGCAAGCACGGCCAGTTCGACATCCTCATGTACACCACCAGCGGCGGCGTGGATCCCCAGGCCCATATGTACGGCTACTTCCACAAGGATAGCATGCCCACCTACGACAACGGCGGCCGGGGCTTCAACTACAGCCGCTGGGTGAACGACCGGGCCAGCGAGGCCCTGGAGCTGGCCGGCTCTGTGCCGGACCTGGCCCAGCGCAAGGCGGCCTACCAGGTGGTGTGCGAGGAGATCGCCAAGGACGATCCCCACATCTACCTCTACGATCGGTCGGACATCCACCTGAGCCGGGCCAACATCACGGGCTTCGACGTGAACCCGTGGGACAACCAGACCTGGAACGTGGCCGAGTGGGACAAGGAGTGACCGTTCCCCTGTCCTGAATCCTCCCCCGGGGCACGGGGTCTCCGTGCCCCGGGGCACCTCGCCCGACGACCATGACCGCCTTCATCCTGCGCCGTTTCATCCACTCCATCCCCCTGCTGCTCCTCATCAGCATGGTGGTGTACGGCATGATCTCCCTGGCTCCCGGGGGGCCCATGTCCGCGTTCGAGGAGAACCCGAACCTGACCCCGGAGGACTACGCCCGGCTGGAGAAGCAACTGGGGCTGGACCAGCCCCCCTACATCCGGTACTTCACCTGGCTCACGGGCTACAGCTTCCGCCGCGGAGACCAGGTGGCCGAGCTCTCCTCCAGCAAGACCCCCTGCCGCTACTACGGCTGGGTGGACATCACGGTCTGCGACTCCGGCAGCGGCATCCTCCGGGGCGATTGGGGCTACAGCACCGCGACCCGCCGCCCGGTGCTCACGGAGATCGGGGAGCGGCTGCCGAACACGCTGCAGCTCATGCTGGTGGCCTATGTGGTCACCCTGCTCATCGCCATCCCCATCGGCATCCTCTCGGCCCTGAAGCAGTACTCCCTCTTCGACCATGTGGCCACCTTCCTGGCCTTCGTGGGCCAGGCCGTGCCCATCTTCTGGTTCGGCCTCATCCTGATCATCGTCTTCAACGTCTGGCTCAAGAACCCCATCAGCCCCTCCAAGGGCTTCGACTGGTCCCATTTCTTCGCCTGCACAGACTGCAAGCCCCTGATGCCCGGCGGCGGCATGGCCCCCTACGGCGTGGACGACCCCACCCTGGCCCAGCGGATCCGCCACATGGTCCTGCCCGTGACCATGTTGGCCCTCTTCGGCGCGGGCACCTACACCCGTTACATGCGGGGCCAGATGCTGGAGGTGATCCACCTGGATTTCATCCGCACGGCCCGGGCCAAGGGCTTGAACCGGCCCACCATCATCTGGCGCCATGCCCTGAAGAACGCGGTCACCCCGGTGATCACCATCATGGCCCTGGACCTGCCCGGCCTCTTCGGCGGCGCGCTCTTCACCGAGACCATCTTCTCCTGGCCCGGCATGGGGCGGCTCTTCTTCCGCTCGGCCCAACGGGTGGACTACCCCCTGCTCATGGGCATCGTGATGATCAACTCCATGCTCATCATCCTGTTCAACCTGCTGGCCGACATCACCTACGCCTTCCTGGACCCGCGGATCCGGTACGACTGAGCTGCCATGACCACCACCACAGCCATCCACCCCCGAGAGCTGCAGGGCGTCCGCGAGGAGCAGCGTTCCCTGCGCAACATCATGTGGAACCAGTTCCGCCGCCACCAGATGGCCATGGTGGGCACGGTGGTGCTGGCCCTGCTCATCTTCGGCTCCATCTTCGTCGGGGTCCTGAGCCCCTACAGCCCCACGGAGAGCAGCATCCGCGAGCGCCGGCAGCCGCCCAGCCTCACCCACCCCATGGGCACGGACACCCTGGGCCGGGACATCCTGACCCGACTCCTCTACGGTGGCCGGGTCTCCCTGACCATCGGCCTGGCCGCCACCGTGGTGGGCATCACCATCGGCACCCTGGTGGGCGCCCTGGCGGGCTACTACGGCGGCCGGGTGGACGATCTCCTCATGCGCCTCACCGACCTGGTCATCTCCCTGCCCCGCCTCTTCATGCTCATCATCATGTCCCTGCTCCTCCGTACCCTGGATGTGCCCCTCCTCAAGGCCTACGGCAACGTGGGGGGCATCATCCTCATCCTGGGCCTCCTCTCGTGGACCGGGGTGGCCCGCCTGGTCCGGGGGCAGTTCCTGGGGCTCAAGGAGAAGGAGTTCGTGGAGGCGGCCCGGGCCCTGGGCTACGGCAACATGCGCATCGTCTTCCGGCATATCCTGCCCAACACCGCCACCCCCATCATCGTGGCCGCCACCCTCTCCGTGGCCCGGACCATCATCTCCGAGTCGGGCCTCAGCTTCCTGGGCTTCGGCGTCCAGCCGCCCACCCCCACCTGGGGCAACATGCTCAACGCGGCCCAGGACGAGATGCGCAAGGGCAACTGGTGGATGGCCGTCTTCCCGGGCCTCATGATCTTCCTCACTGTCATCAGCATCAACTACATCGGCGACGGCCTGCGAGACGCGCTGGACCCCCACAAGATCCGCTAGCCCGTCTGGCCCTGCCCCGGGCGGGCTCCCCCTCTCCCGCATCCAGGGCTCCCCCTGTCGGGCACGGACACCCTGGAGCCACCGTCTCCCATCCTCGCCATTTGGGGTGTGCTCCCAGGCTTTGCTAGACTGAATACCATGACACACGCACATCCCGTCTCTCCCAGGCGCCGGCTTGTCCGGCCCACCCACATCGCCGTGCTGGTGCTCCTGGGCCTCTTCCTGGCCGGGTGTGGTCAGCTCGACCTCTCCTTCGGCCCCCTGCTGTACGACGTCTCCGTGAGCCCAGACCGGATCTCGCCCAACGCGGACGGCGACACCGACGTCACCGAGATCCGCTACAGCCTGAGCCGCTCCTCCACGGTGAGCATCTACTTCGAGGACGAGGCCGGCCGCCGTTTCTACTTCCGCAAGGATCGCCGCCGCCAGCCCGGCAACTACGATGTGCTCTGGGGCGGCACCGTGGACGAACCCCTGGTCCGGGAGGAGGGCGATGTCCGGGTGGAAGTGCTCAGCCGGGTTCTGCCCGACGGCCGCTATCGGTGGACCATCGAGGCCCGGGACGACCGGGGCACCGTGGAGCAGGCCACCGGCACCATCGTCCTGGAGGACGGGGACACCCAGGTGCCGGAGTTCCGGAACTTCGCCGTGGTCCCCCGGATCTTCCGCCCCAACCAGGACGGTCTCCGGGACGACTGGGTGAGCATCGCCTACTACCTGACCAAGGACGTGGAGACGGTGCAGGTCTACCTCCAGGACCCGGACAACCCGGCCCTGCGGTACTTCATCGCGGAGGCGCCGGGCCTGGTGAAGCCCACGGAGAGGGGCTACCACGAATACCGCTACGAGGGCGGTGTGGACCTGAACGCGGAGCCACCCCCGGACGGCACCTACTGGATCGTGGCCGAGGCCCGGGACCGGGCCGGCAATCGGACCCGGGTGGTGAGCACCTTGACCATTGAGGAGGGGGGCAAGCCCCGGGCGGACATCGCCCAGGGCGAGATCGACTGGGCGGGCGAGATGAACCGGGTGGTGAGCGTGCCCCTGGGCGGCCGGCTCTGCTTCCGGGCCGTCGTCCGCAACGAGGGCACCGTGCCCATCCGCACCACCGGCCCCTGGCCCGGACAGGAATACCGCTTCAGCGAGAACTACAACACCCTGGCGGCCCAGGGCCACGAGGAGTGGTTCCAACAGGCCGGCGTGTGGCGTTTCGGCATCAACTTCGACACCACCGGCGTGGACTTCCCCTACCGATGGGCCATCGGCCGCCCCCAGGACCTGGAACGCCGGATCATCGACGGCAAGGAACAGTGGTACCTGATGCCGGGAAAGGCCGGAGAGGTCAACGGCTGCATCCGGATGGACGAACGGCCCCCCGTGGGCACCCTCTTCTGGTGGGGCGGGCTCATCCACGAGTTCGTCGCGGTGACCAACAACTACGTGGACCGCATCACCGTGGAGGTCGGGGTCCCCTGACCCCGTGTCGGCAGCCATGACCCCCCTCCCGGGCTCCGGAAGGACGAGCCGGCTGGCCGTTGTGGTGGTCTCCTACAACGTGCGAGAGCTGCTGGGCCCCTGCCTGCACAGCGTCCTCGCGTCCGCCCAGCACAGCTCGAGCTGGCTCCAGGTGGACGTGGTGGTGGTGGACAACGCCAGCGCGGACGGCAGCGCGTCCATGGTGGCCGAGACCTTCCCCCAGGTCCACCTCATGGCCCTGGACACGAACCTGGGCTTCGCGGGGGGCAACAACTGGGCCCTTCGGGCCCTGGGCCTGGGACGCCCCGGAACCCCAGAGCCGGCCCCCTGGGCACCGGGGAACGGTGTCCGCCTCCCCTCCCCGGACTTCGTCCTCCTGCTGAACCCGGACACCGAGGTGATGGACGACGCCCTGGGCCGGATGGCCGCGTTCCTGCGGGACTGTCCTCGGGCCGGCGCCTGCGGTGCTCGGCTCTGCTACCCGGACGGCCGCTTCCAGCACGCCGCATTCCGGTTTCCCGGCCCCCTGCAGGTGGCCCTGGACATCCTGCCTCTGGAGCAGGTGCCGGGCCTGGCCCGCTTCCTCCCCGCCCTGCTGGACAGCCCCCTCAACGGCCGCTATCCCCAGGCCCTGTGGGATGCCGGGGTGCCCTTTCCGGTGGACTTCGTCCTGGGCGCTGCGCTCATGGTCCGACGAGAGGCCGTCCTGGACGTGGGGCTCCTGGACGAGGGCTACTTCATGTACTGCGAGGAGATGGACTGGTGCCTGCGGATGCACCGGGCCGGCTGGGCCGTCCACGCGGTGCCCAGGGCCCGGGTGGTCCACCACCAGGGGGCGAGCAGTCGGCAGACCCACTGGCCGAGCTTTGTGCACCTGTGGACGAGCCGGGCCCGCTTCTATGCCCGCCACGCCGACCGCTTTCCTCGGGGAACCCGGGCGACCATCCAGACCATCCTCCACCTGGGCCTGGCCTGGCGGCGGCACCTGGCCTGGCGGCGTTTTGCCCAGGGGAGGCTGGATGGGGTGGCCCTGGCCGCGGAGCTGGACGCCTACCGGGCTGTGGCCCGGGCCTGGTCTTGCCCGGGCCGCGGGCCCGGTAGGCCAGGGTGAGGAACTTCCCGGAGGGCCGGCTCGTCTCCTAGACAGATCGACTTCGCGGCCGCGCTCCTACTCCAGAGGAGGTTTTGCCATGTCCACACCGCGTCTCCCCCACCTCGTTGTCCCCTCCCGTGGCATGCGTCTGGTCTGGATCCTGTCGGCAGCCCTGGTGCTCACCGGCTTGGTCGCGTCCCTGGCCCGGGCCCAGGGGCCCGTCACCCCTCGGCACACGGATCCCACATGGCAGGCCTGGTACTGGAACAACCCGGATCTCTCCGGCCCTCCGGTTCTCTCCCGCACAGAGACGAACCTGGACTTCGACTGGGGCACCGGCTCCCCGGCTCCCTCGGTCTCGTCGGACTTCTTCTCCGCCCGATGGCAGCGCTACATCGATGTCACCCCCGGGCTCTATCGCTTCACCGCAACCAGCGATGACGGCATCCGGGTCTGGGTGGACGGGGAGAAGATCATCGACGGCTGGTGGGAACATTCGGTCCAGACCTTCACCGCGGACAAGTACCTGGGACCGGGCCACCACCTGGTGGTGGTGGAGTACTTCGAACGGGCAGGCTTGGCGGTGGCCAAGCTCTCCTGGCAACGGGTGCCGCCCGCGATCACCGGCTGGAAGGGCGAATACTTCAACAACCGCACCCTGGCCGGCGCGCCGGTGCTGGTCCGGGACGATCCGGCCATCGACTTCGACTGGGGCACCGGCTCCCCAGACTCCCGGGTCCCCGCGGACCTCTTCTCCGTCCGCTGGACCCGGGACCTGGACCTGTCGGCAGGGCGCTATCGCTTCCGGGTCACCGTGGACGACGGGGTTCGCCTCTTCGTCAACGGCCATCTGCTCATCGACGCCTGGCGGGACCAGCCGGCCACGGGATATTACGGAGACATCTTCCTGCCCGGTGGCCCGGTGACCGTGCAGATGGAGTACTACGAGAACACCGGCCTGGCCGTGGCCCGGCTGAGCTGGGAGCGGCTGGACGGCACCCCGGTGCCCAGCCCCACGCCCACACCTCCTCCCTCCACCGGGGAGATCCTGGTGGACGACCAGAGCCCGGGATTCGTCCGAGGAGGCCTGGCCAGGGGCTGGGGCGAGGCCCTGGAGGGCTACGGCGGCCATCTCTTCTGGACCCAGAACAACGACCGGATCCGACCTGGCTACAACTGGGGCCGCTGGTATCCCCGCCTGACCCCGGGCCGCTACGAGGTCTTCGTCTTCATTCCCCGGCGCTACACCACCACCCAGCGGGCCCGGTACTGGATCTCCCATGCCGGCGGCTTCTCCTTGCGCATCGTGGATCAGTCCCGCTATAATGACCAGTGGGTCTCCCTGGGCACCTACCGATTCCGGGGCACGGACATGGACTACGTGTCCCTGGCCGACGTGACCTACGAGCCCTGGCTGTCTCGTTTGATGGCCTGGGACGCGGTGAAGTGGGTGCCCCGGCCGTGAACCCCTGAACGTGCTCGGACATCCACCACAGAGGAACACGGAGGAGAGGGCAGGCCGGCGGCCAGCAGGTCCGACCCGCCGGCCTGCCCCGGGGATCCATGAGCCTTGCCCTTCCCGAGACCTTCGCCTTCACCCAGAGCAGCCTGCAGACCTTCGTGGACTGCCCCCGTCGGTTCTGGCTGACCTACGTGGCCCGCCTGCCCTGGCCCGCGGAGGAGGCGGCCCCCATGGACGAACGCGAGCGGCTCCTGCAGTGGGGCGCGCGCTTCCACCATCTGGTGGAACGGCTGGAACGAGGCCTGGACCCGGCCCGGGTGGTCCAGGATCTGGACTACCCCCTGGACGAATGGGTGGCGAGCTACCGACGCCATCGGCCCCGCGACCTGCCCACCCAGTACCGCCATGTGGAACAGGTGCTCAGCGTCCCCTATCGGAGCACCCAGGCGCGCTATCGCCTGGCCGCCCGCTACGACCTCATCGCGGCCGAACGACAGGGAGATGCCGCCCGGGCCGTCATCGTGGACTGGAAGACCTCCCCCCGCCCGGGGCGGCGAACCCAGCTCCAACAGCGGCTGCAGACCCTGGTCTACCCCTACGTGCTGGTGGAGGCCAGCTCGGTGTTCCCCTGGGGGCCGGTGGACCCGGAGCGGGTGTCCATGGTCTACTGGTTCACCGCCGCGCCGGACACGCCCGTGGTCTTCCCCTACAGCCCAGACCTCCACGCGGCCGCCCGAACCCGTCTGACCCAGCTCCTGGACGACCTGCTGGCCCGGGAGACCGAGGCCGACTTCCCCAAGGTCCCCGACACCCCGGAGAATCGCCGGCGGCTGTGCGGCTACTGCGTCTATCGGAGCCGCTGCAACCGGGGTCAGGCCGCGGCCTCGGTGGACGAGCTGGAGGACGTGGAAGACCTGGCCCCGGTGGACCTGGAGGCCAGCCTGGAGTTCACCCTGGAGGACGTGGAGGAGATCGCGTTCTGATGATGCCCTGGCCCCCCATCCCAGGGCGACGGCTTCCCAGGAGACACCCCGGATAACATGCGACGCCCCTGGATCCTCCCCCCCTCCATGGAGCCCCCGTCCGAGCTCCAGGCCGCGGTGGGCGGCCATCCTCTGGTGGCCCGACTCCTGGCCCAACGGGGCCTGGACTCTCCGGCCAAGGCCATCCCTTTCCTGGATCCCCAGCAGTACACCCCGGCCCCACCCCACGCGTTGGTGGGGCTGGCCCGGGCCGCGGAGCTGCTGGTCCAGGCCATCCACCAGGGCCAGAACATCCTGGTCTGGGGCGACTTCGACGTGGACGGCCAGACCAGCACCGCGCTGCTGGTGGCCGCCCTGCGGGAGCTGGCCGGCCCCCACCGGGTCCGCTTCCACGTGCCCAACCGCTTCACCGAGGGCCACGGCATCCACCCCCCTACCCTCCAGGCCTACCTGGCCGACCCGGCCTTCCGGCCCCAGGTGCTGCTGACCTGCGACACAGGCATCCGCGAGGCCCCGGGGATCGGCCTGGCCAAGGACGCGGGCCTCACCGTCATCGTCACCGACCACCACGACCTCCCCCCGGAGTTCGCAGACCACGAGCCTGGCACGGAGCCCCCCGCGGAGTACTCCCCGGACCAGGTGGGGCGGGCCAGCGTGCGTCGAGCCGATGCCCTGGTGGACCCCAAGTTCCTCCACCCGTCGGACCCCCTGCGCACCTTGCCCGGTGTGGGCGTGGCCTACAAACTCGTCCAACAGCTCTACCACCACCTGGGCCGCCCCGGGGAAGCGACCCCGTTTCTGGACCTGGTGGCCCTGGGCATCGTGGCCGATGTGGCGGAACAGGTCCACGATACCCGTTACCTGCTCCAACTGGGCCTGGAGCGCCTCCGCCACACCGAGCGGGTCGGTCTCAAGGCCCTCATGCACTATGCCCGCATCGCCCCCGACACGGTGGACGCGGAGGACATCGGCTTCCAGCTCGGCCCCCGGATGAACGCGCTGGGCCGCCTGGACGATGCCACCGTCGCGGTGGAGCTCCTTACCACCCAGGACCCCATCCGGGCCGGCCAACTGGCCGCCCAGATGGAGCGCCTCAACCAGCGGCGGCGCCTGCTCACCAGCCAGATCACCCGCATGGCCTTCGACATCCTGGACCGCCACCCCCATCTGTTGGATTTCGAGGCCATTGTCCTGGCCCACCCCAACTGGCACCCGGGCATCGTGGGCATCGTGGCCTCCCGCCTGGTGGAGGAGTTCGGCAAACCCACGGTCCTCCTCCTGAACCCCCCGGGGCAGCCGGCCCGGGGCAGTGCCCGGAGTGTGCCCGGCGTGGACATCGGCGCGGCCATCGCGGCCTGTGGGCCACTCCTCCTGGGCCACGGCGGCCACCCGGGCGCGGCCGGCGTCACCCTGCTCCCGGAGAACATCGACCGTTTTCGCCGGGAGCTGAGCCGCCAGGTGGCCCGCTTCCGCGAGGACACAGGCCCCCAGGGCCTCCACATCGACGCGGAGCTGCCCTTCCCCGGGCTGGACCTGGCCTTGGCCGAACAGGTGCAGCGCCTGGCCCCCTTCGGCAACGGCAACCCCAAGCCCGTCTTCCTCAGCCGGGAGCTGACCGTGGTGGAGGATCGGCTCGTGGGCAAGGACGGCCTCCACCGGCGCCTGGTACTGCGGGATGCCCAGGGCACGACCCAGCCGGTCATCTGGTTTCGGGGCGCGGACGTGGAACTGCCCTCGGGGCTCCTGGACCTGGCCTACACCCTGGACATCCACCGTTTCCGGGGCCAGGTCCAGCTCCAACTGGGCTTTGTGGCCGCCCGTCCTGCGGAGAAAAAGGCCGTAGACCTGCCGGGGCGTGCCCCCTCTCGCCCCGCGGTCGACCTCCGGGGGAAGTCCGTGGCCAGGGCCGAGCTGCCCTCCCGGGAGGAGGCCTTCTGGCTCGCGGAGGGCATCCGCCTGGGCGAGATCGCCCTGGGTTCCCGGCTGGAGGCCCGGGACGCGCCCCGGGGCAGGCCCCTGGTCCTGTGGAGCATCCCGCCTTCCCCCCAGGTACTGGAATGGCTGCTGGAGGCCCTGGAGCCCTCGGCCGTGTGGGTGGTGGGCCGGGAGACCACCGACGATTCCCTGGCCGGGGTGCTGCGCCAGATCGCGGGGATGTGCAAGTACGCGCTCCACCGGGATGGCCGGGTGGAGATGGAGCGCCTTGCGGCCCGCATCGGCTCCACCCCGGGCGTGGTCCGCCGGGGCCTCCTCTGGCTGGAGGTCCGGGGTCTTGTTCGGGTGGTGGAGTGGGAGCAGGGAGACGTGGCCAGTATCCGGTCGGGCGACGGGAGCGTCCGGGATGAAGCGGAGCGGGCCCTCCTCCAGGAGGAGCTTCGGGAACTGCTGGCCGAGGTCCGGGCCTATCGGCGCTTCTTCCGCCGCGCGAGGCTGGAGCAGCTCGGCCTCGAAGGGTGACCGGGGATGGCCTTGGGTGTCCGTTTCTGTGAGGCGCTCGGAGCCCTATCTGGAGGAGGAGCCGACCACTACGCGCGCGGACCCAATGGCGCTGCAGACTGCGTCCGCTTGCTGGGCCTTGCTGCGCTTGCGGCAGCCCAACCGCAGCGCCGTTCTCCAGCAAGCGTTCTTCCCTGCTCGGATGGGAGCCTATCTCCGCTCGATCATTGGTAGATGCACGGCCATTCCATTGGCGATGACCACATGGTCTCGGTGGAGACGTCCACCTGTCCAGGTCAAGGTAGTTGGTACACGGATCACTGTCGGTGAGATGATGCTGGGATCTATCGTGATGGCATAAGCGAGCGTTACTGGGGTGCCCGCGGTGACTGTGCCCACATCGAACACTAGCTGTTCATCTACAGTGACCGTTCCTTGAGAGGTAGTTGCACTGCCGGCGACGTAGCGGGTCTTTTCGGGAATCGTAATGGTTGCCTTCATCTTCTGGGCTGGTGCGCCGGTGTTGATCAATTGGATGAAGAAGGTGATCGGTTTATCTTTGTCTGGATGTACTGGCTTGGCCCAGAAAAGAGAATTGCTCAGATCGGGAGCCTTCAGCACGGAACCGGTGGCAAAAGTCCATTGGTGGTCGAAGGCCGCACCCTGGCTGTCGATACCAGCGATGTGTACGAAATAGGTTGTATCGGCTGTCAAGGGTTCTTGAGCGATCAGGAACACGTTGTCGGGTCCCAGGATCGGATCGGTGTTCTGTTCCAGGAGATATGTAGGTACCACCGTTCCGGTCTCGTCGCGGAGTTCCGCGGTGGTGACCTTCCACTGGCTCGATGGTGCATTACGGGGAGCAGACCAGGGGAACTGGGCAGACCAAAGCAGATGGCCTTTGGTCCTAGCCGGCTGCTGGATGTATAGGCTCAGTGGGTAGCCCACTGGCCTGGGTTTTCCTGGCAATGGATCCGGGATTTCGTTGACCCACCAAAGCTGTGGAACATCTGTTTGTCCATCTGCTGGATAGGTGTAGATCACCCGTTCCTGTGGTGCGGAATACGTTCGGCTACCCATGTTGAGCACATCGAACCGTCCACGATGGTCATTAATCATGCCATAGCCTACCTCCACACATGGCCAACACATGATGAGGTTCCGGTGGTACACTGCAGCCATCCAGTCATCGACACTGCGGATTGGATCGCCGATGAAGTGCACATCCTCACCCAGGCCTCCCATGTATCCAAAATACCGAGCCCGATCTGTGGGCCAGCGCCCGACGTAGCCAGGCAAATCCGGGTGTTGCTGATGGGATCCCAACCCTGCTAGACGAGGATCTTCGATGTTGTCTGCTAGAAACTCTGCATGTCTTTGGGCTCCCAGGTGGATAGATTGGACATCCTGGGCAGGTAGAATCCCCGCTTTCTGACGGTACCAATTCACCCGATCCACCGCCTGTAGTTGGTTCGTTGTTGGCTTATAGGGGCTGGGAACGGTAAAGGCATCCACATAGACCCTATATCCCGTTGACTCCACTGTTCTCCTTTCGCTGACCCGGAGTGTGAGTGTATGGATGCCCTCGCCCAGGTTGTCCAGTATAGTGGGCACTTGCCAGCGGGGTTCGGCGAAGTAGAACTCCCAGAAGCCGAGGTTTTTCCCATCGACAATCACCTCGGCCCATCCACCTGCCGTGTCCAATCGGCGATACATGGCGATGCTTTCACCCGTGAAGGTGATCTGTACTGTGTCTCCAGGGGTCTCGCTTACAGCATAGCCCCCTCCGGAGGCCTGGGGATCCGCCACTTGGTTCCAGGTACCATCGAACACCACTGCTGGAGTGTCTTCCTGAAAGGTTCCAGGCGCTACAGCCGGTACGAAGAGATGTACCTCGTCAGACAGGGCGGTCTCATCGCCGAGGTCGTCATATCCGGCGAGTGCCACGTAGTAGGTCAGGTTGCCCGGCAAACCGCTCAAACGATAGGCATTGGTTCTGCCTACATCGAATCGACGGGTATAGAGTCTCGGAGAAGTGCCTATGTATATGTTGTAGCCCTTCGCACCACTGTCTGACCAGCGAAGTTCCCATTCCATGCCTTCGAGCTGCTGCAGATGGATGGCGGGAGGCGGTTCTCCTTTCGGGACAAAGGGAAGGGCTCCCATATCCGTGCCTGTGGGTATACCGTGACCCACTGCTGGCGAACCGGCATGGAGACGGTAGTCGCGGTTGGCCATATCCCGAAACATGGGATCCATGGAAAGTCCGCCTTCGCCGGGCTCACTTCCCACGTAGTTCTCTCGGTTTGCCCAGACATTGTTGTAGCGAACCATGGCGCCTGCGTTGTTCACCAGCCCTCTCAGGCTATTCCCAACCACCAGGTTGTTCTCTGCCAGACTTCCGTTGTTGTTGAGCACTACGCCATCGCCATCGTTTCGTACTACTGTGTTGTTTCGAAGCACCAAGATGGAATGTTCGTTGCTGTTGATACCTCCTCGTGTGTTGTGATCTATGATGTTGTTTTCCAGGACGACCTGAAGCTGGCATGTGTCTGGGTCAAAACACCAGGCCCACACGCCAAACGCGTTGTCGGTGATTCGATTCTCGCGAATCGTTGCAGTTCCACGTTGGATCCAGATGCCGGCATCAAAATACGCCGCACCGCTGCCGCGGATAGTGAATCCGCGGACGGTGGTATCCGCATCCATAGTGATGACAGGGCCACTGCTGCTCCCTCCATCGATGATGGTGTTGGTCCAACCGGCTCCCAGTAAAGTGATACCTGGATTCAGGCGGATCTGTTCTCGGTAGTACCCCGGCGCGACCTGAACCGTGTCTCCGAACAAGGCATGAGATAATGCCTCCGCGATCGTCTTGAAAGCTGTATTCGGGGTGCGGCCATCCCCAGATTGTGCTACTGATCCATCCACATACCAGATCCAATTCGCTTCTCGGACGGTAACGGTGAAGGAGGTGAGGTTGTTGTCCTCGTTGATTTCGGGGATGCGGTTATCGGGGTCGACCCAGAGGAAGAGGGTCTGTGTGCCGGGGGGTCCAGTCGATGGTGACGGGCTGAGTGTCGCCGGCGGCCAGTTGGGAGATGACCTGAGTTGTGCCGATGGGGGAGCCGTTTTCGTGTGGGTTGTCCAGGTAGAGCTGGACGGAGATGTTCTCTGCGTCCAGTTCGCCGGCGTTGTGGATCCAGCCCTGGATCTGTGTAGGATATCCTTCTACAGGCTTGGGAAAGGATGTCCAGCCATAGGAGGTCAAGTCGATGCCGGGTTCGCGGACGGTAACGGTGAAGGAGGTGAGGTTGTTGTCCTCGTTGATTTCGGGGATGCGGTTATCGGGGTCGACCCAGAGGAAGAGGGTCTGTGTGCCGGTGTGCTGCGGGGTCCAGTCGATGG
>JALSIX010000108.1 GCA_026989655.1 Caldilineaceae bacterium | reverse complement strand
GTCCACTTCCGCTCGGTGGGGGATGGAGGGCGCGGCGCCGGGCCGGGTGACACAGAGGGCTGCGGCCCGGGTGGCCAGGTCCAGGGCCTGGGCCGGCGGGAGCCCCTCCAGAAGGCCGGCCAGCAGGTAGCCGGTAAAGGTATCCCCGGCCGCGGTGGTGTCCACCGCGTGGACCGGCGCCGCGGGGGTGTGGATGCGCCCCTGGTCGTCCGCGTAGAGGGAGCCCTGGGAGCCCAGGGTGAGGACTGTGGCCGCGCGGGGGAAGCGTCGGCGCATGGCCGCCAGGATGGCCTGGGGGTCCTGTTCCCCGGTCAGGGCCGCGCCCTCGGTCTCGTTGACCACGAACAGATCCACGTGTTCCAGGGGATATGCCATGACCTCGGGGGTCATGGGCGCGGGGTTCAGCGCGATGTGCAGGCCTCGAGCCCCGGCCTGGGCCAAGATCTCGGCCAGACCGCTGATCTCGTTCTGGAGGAGGAGCCAGTCCCCCGGGCCGAAGCGCTCCAGGACCGCCTGGGCATCCTCTGGGGTGATGGACCGGTTCGCGCCGCCGTAGATGACGATGGCGTTCTCGCCCTCGGGCACCACCTGGATGATGGCGTGGCCGGTGGGCACATCGGTCTCCTGGACGAAGCGGGTGTCCACTCCCTCCTGGGCCAGGATGTCCCGGAGCCAGAGCCCCTCCGGGCCTACCTTGCCCGCGTGGTGGACCGAGGCGCCGGCCCGGGCCAGGGCGATGGACTGGTTCAATCCCTTGCCCCCGGCAAACCGTCGATAGTCCAGGCTGGTGAGGGTCTCGCCTGGGCGGACGAAATGGGGGACCCGGTAGACATGGTCGATGTTCAGGGAGCCGTAGTTCAGCACGGTCATGGCTGTTTCCTCTTTCGCGCTCGCGGGCCGGAGAGGGGCCCGCGGCGCGGACAGATGGGGATGCGCACTGAAGTGCGCACCAACCTCCTAGGGCTCGTAGTGAGCGCTTCAGCGCTCAAACACGCCCACAAGTAATCTCCATCCCCCGCAAGATGCGCACTGAAGTGCGCACTACGAACTACCATGAACCTGGTGGGGCTCGTAGAGCGCTTCAGCGCTCCCCAGGAAGCACAGATTCCAATGTTCTTGTACGCACTGAAGTGCGCACTACGAACTACCATGAACCTGGTGGAGGCTCGTAGTGAGCGCTTCAGCGCTTGCCATGGGCGTTTTCGGCGCATTCCCTCGGCAGGGCTCGGCAATATACGGTTTCAGCCGGCTCGAAGCGGACCGGCCCGGCGGGTGAGGCTGTCCAGGACCACCGCCAGGACGATCACCGCCCCCTGGATGATCTGCTGGTAGTAGCTGGGCACGCCGGCCAGGTTGAGCCCGTTGCTCAAGACCCCCATGATCAGCGCACCCACGATGGAGCCCCCCACGCCACCGGAGCCTCCGGCCAGGCTGGTGCCCCCCAACACCACCGCGGCGATGGCCTCCAGCTCCATGGCCACCCCGGCCGTGGGCTGGGCCGAGTTGAGTCGGCCGGTGAGGATCAGACCGGCCAGCCCGGCCAGGGCTCCGCTGATCCCGTACACCGCGACCTTCATCCGGTTCACCCGGATGCCGGCCAGCCGGGTGGTCTCCTCGTTGCCCCCCAGCGCGTAGAGGTGGCGCCCGAACCGGGTGTGCCCCAATACCCCCCAGGCCACCAGGCTCACCACAGCCAGGATCCACACCGGGTTGGGCACGCCCAAGGTAGCGCCGGTACCCACCGCCCGCAGGGCCGGTCCGATGCCGGTGATGGGGCGGGCGTCGGTGATGACCAGGGTGGCGCCCCGGGCCGCGGCCAACATGGCCAGGGTGGCCACGAAGGGCGGTAGCCCACCGTAGGCCACCAGGAGCCCGCTGAGGGCGCCCGCGGCCGCTCCGCTGAGCAGGGCGGCCAGGAACACGGCGGGCAGGGGCCACCCCCACTGGGCAGAGGCCAGCGCGGCCACTGCACCGGTCATGGCCACCAGGGAGCCCACCGAGAGGTCGATGCCCCCGGTGAGGATGGTGAAGGTCATGCCCACGCTGACGATGGCCACGATGGAGGTCTGGCGGGCCACGTTGAGCAGGTTCGGCACCGTGAGAAAGCGTTCCACGGTGAACCCAAAGAGGAGGACCAGCCCCAGGAAGATCACCAGAACACCGTTGCGGCGCAGGAAGGCCTGCAGCTCGTTCATGCCTGTGCCTCCGGGGGCCCGGGCAGCCGTTCCAGGGAACCGGTGGCGTACAGCATCACCTGATCCTGGGTGGCCTCCTCCCGGTGGAACTCGGCCACGATCCGTCCCTCTCGCATGACCAGGACCCGGTCGCTGACCCCCAGCACCTCCGGCAGTTCCGAGGAGATCATGAGGATGGCCACTCCTTGGTCGGCCAGGCCGCGCATCAGGGCGTGGATCTCCGCCTTCGCGCCCACGTCGATGCCCCGGGTGGGCTCGTCCAGGATGAGGATAGAGGGGGCTCGAGCCATCCAGCGGGCGATGATGATCTTCTGCTGGTTGCCGCCGCTCAGATTGCGCACCGTCTGCTCCAGGCTTGGGGTGCGGATGTCCAGCTCCTCCACCAGGCGCAGGGCTTCTGTGCGGGCCCGGCGGAAGTCGATGAGGCCCAACAGCCGGCCGCTGAGCTCCTTGAGCCGGGCGATGACTGTGTTCTGGCGAACGGTCATCTGGAGGAAGAGCCCCTGGCTCTTTCGGTCCTCGGGCACGAAGCCCATGCCCAGGGCCATGGCGTCTGCGGGGGAGCGCAGGGTCACCGGCCGGCCGTGGACCCGGATCTCGCCCCTCTCCACTGGGTCCACGCCGAAGATGGCCCGGGCCAGATCCGTGCGCCCGGAGCCTACCAGTCCAGCCAGGCCCAGGATCTCCCCGCTGCGCAGGGTCAGGCTGGCCCCGTGGAGGCGGGGAGGCCGATGCAGGTTCCGTACCTCCAACCGTACCGGTCCGGGGGCCTGGCCGGGGGGCGGGTACATCTCGGTGATGGCCCGCCCCACCATCAGCCGCACCACCTCCTGAGGGGTCAGCTCCTGGACCGGGCGCGTGGCGATGTGTCGCCCATCCCGGAGGACCGTGATCCGGTCGCAGATCTGGAAGATCTCCTCCAGGCGGTGGGAGATGTAGATGACGGTGACGCCCTGGTCCCGCAGGCCCTGGATCAGCCGAAAGAGGATCTCGGTCTCCCGTTCTGTCAGCGCGGAGGTGGGCTCGTCCATGGCCAGCAGGTCCGCGTTCAGGGAGAGGGCCTTGGCGATCTCCACCATCTGCTGCTGGGCGATGGTCAGCTCGCCCACCCGGATCCGGGGATCCAGGTCGATGTCCAGGCGTTCCAGCAGTGCCTGGGTCTGGCGGTAGAGGCGGGACCAGTCCACCAGGCCCAGGGGACCGGTGGGCTCCCGGCCCAGGAAGATGTTCTCCGCAACGCTCAGCTCGGGCAGGACGGTGAGCTCCTGGTGGATGATGGCGATGCCGAGCCGCTGCCCGGTCCCTGGATCGGGGATGCGGACGGGACGGCCCCGCAGCTCGATGGTTCCCGAGTCCGGCTGGAGCGCGCCGGTGAGGATCTTCATCAGGGTGGATTTGCCCGCGCCGTTCTCGCCCACCAGGCCGTGGACCTCGCCGGGGTCCACCTGGAAGGTCACCCGGTCCAGCGCGCGGACGCCGGGAAAGGTCTTGGTGATCTCCACCATCCGCAGGAGCGGCGTGCGGGTGTCGGTCATGGGTGGTGGGTGGGTGAAGCCGGGGCGCGGCCGGCCCGCGCCCCAGCCCATGCCATGGCCCGTTGGCTTCATCCTGGGGTCATTTCACGGTCTCGGCCGTGACCAGGGCCAAGGGGACCGGGATGTACTCCGGCACCTCCTCGCCCTGGAGGGACTTCACCGCGGTCTCCACGGCCAGGCGGCCCATCTCCCGGGGCTGTTGGGCCACGGTGGCGGCCAGCTTTCCTTCCCGGACGGCCTGGACTGCGTCGTCGATGGCGTCGAAGCCCACGAAGACGATCTCATCGGCTCGGCCCGCGGCCTCTGCGGCCTGGATGGCCCCCAGGACCATCTCGTCGTTGTGGGCGAAGACCCCGTCGATCTCCGGCTGGGCCTGGAGGATGTTCTCGAAGACGGTCAGCCCCTCGGCCCGATTGAAGTTGGCGGTCTGGCGAGCCACGATCTCCACGCCGGGGCAGTTCTCGCCCATGTACTCGTTGAAGCCCTGGCCCCGGTCTCGGGCCGCGGAGGTGCCGGGGATGCCCTCCAGCTCCACCACCTTGCCCTGGCCGCCCAGGGCATCGCAGAGGAACTCCGCGGCCATTCGGCCGCCGGCCACGTTGTCCGAGGCGATGTGGCTGACGATCTCCCCGCCGTTCGCGGCCCGGTCCACGGTGAAGACGGGGATGCCGGCCTGGTTGGCCGCCTCCACGCTGGGCACGATGGCGTCCGAGTCGGTGGGGTTGAGGATCAGGGCATCCACCCCTCGCTGGATCAGGTCCTCGATGGACGCGGCCTGGGCCGCGGGATCGTCCTGGGCGTCCACCACGATGAGCTCCACCCCCAGCGCCTCCGCGGCCTCCTGGGCCCCGTCCCGCAGATCCACGAAGAAGGGGTTGTTCAGGGTGGAGAGGGCCAGGCCGATGACGGGCTTCTCCGGGGCCGGGGCCTCGGGCTGCTCCGCGGCAGGGGGCGGCCCGGCCACCGGTTGGCAGGCCGCGAGGAGCAAGGCGAAGAGGGCGAGGCTGGCGATCCACAGATGGCGTCTCATGGCTTTTCCTCCTTTGAGGGTGTGGAAGATGGATGGGTGGAACGGACGAACGTCATTCGGCGGTCATTCGGCACGTCGATGGATCAACAGCGCCAGGGCAATCACGGCCCCCTTCACGATCTGTTCGTACAGGGGGGAGATGTTGAGCAGGTTGATGCCGTTGTCCAGCACGCCGATGATCAGCGCGCCCAGGAGGGTACCCCCCAGGCCCCCGACGCCTCCGGTGAAACGGGTGCCCCCCAGCACCACCGCGGCGATGGCATCCAGCTCGAAGGCCACTCCGGCCGTGGGCTGGGCCGAGTCCAGCCGGGCCGTCAGGATCAGGCCGGCCAGGGCGCTCAGCCCGCCGCTCAGGGTGAAGACCAGGACCCGGTAGCGGCCGGTGTGGATGCCCACCAGCCGGGCAGCCACCGGGTTGTTGCCCATCGCGTAGAGGTACTCGCCGTGGCGGGTGCGGCGCAACATCACCCAGGCGGCCGCGAAGACCAGAGCGGCCAGGAGGATGGGCATGGGGATGCCCAGGGGCTCGCCTCGCCCCAGGAAGCGAAAGCCATCGGGCAGGCCGGTGATGGGGCGGCCCTGGGTGTAGGTCAGGGCCATGCCCCGGGCCGCGGTGAGCATGCCCAGGGTGGTGATGAAGGAGGGGACCTGGAAACGGACGGTGATCCAGCCGTTGACGGCTCCCAGGGCCATGCCCAGGCCGATGCCGAGCCCCAGGGCCGCGGGCACCGGCACCCCCTTCTGGAGCAGGTCCGCGGTGACCACGCTGGTGAGGGCCAGGACCGATCCCACGGAGAGGTCGATGTCGCCGATGAGGATGACGTAGGTCATGCCCACCGCGATGATCCCGTTCACGGTGATCTGACGGAGGACGTTCACCCCGTTGGAGACCGTGAGGAAGCGGTCGGAGAGCAGGCTCAGCGCGATGCAGAGCAGCACGAAGGAGATGAGAATGCCGAAGCGCTGGAGGTAGTCCCGGAAGTTCCAGGAGGTGCCGGGGACTGCGGTTGCCTGGCTCATAGCCGGTGGGCCCTTCCCAGGGTCGGTGCGCTGTTCAGGTCCGGGCCAGGAGATCCGGGTCCGGATGAGGGCTCGGGAGCTGCCGAGAGCGGGCCTCGGCCCCAGGGACACAGAGCTCTCCGGCCCACAAGCATACGGAGGCACGTGCTAGAACGGGACGCCGGCCACCAGGATCACGTTGGCATAGGGGGTGAACTCCCCGGTCCGGATCACGGCGCTGCACGCGGCGGTTCGCTGCTTGAACTCCGTGTGGGGCACGGCCTCCACCGGGAGATCCGCCAGCCGTTCCACCAGTTGACGGTAGAGATCGGGCGAGAAGGTGTGGATCTCCTGGGCCACCACCAGCCGTTCCACCACCAGCTCCTGGAGTACCGTGTCCACCACGTCCAGGAAGGCGGGCAGCCCTGGTCGCACCGCCAGGTCGATGCGCTGAGGGCCGTGGGGGATGGGCAGGCCCGCGTCCGCGATGCAGAGGGTGTCGGTGTGGCCCAGACGGGCCACCACCCCCGCGATGTCCGGGTGGAGGATGCCGGTCCGCTTCACGGTTTGCCTCCTGGACGAGGGTGAAAGGATGGATCCCAGGGACCGCAGGACTCCCGGACCACCAGCTCCACGGGCAGCACATGGCACTGGACCGGACGGTCTGGCTCTGCCAGGCGGGCCAGCAGGGTCTCTGCGGCCCGGTGGCCCAGCCGGGCCACCGGCTGGTGGACGGTGGTCAGGGGGGGATGGACGTAGGAGGCCAAGGGGGTGTCGTCGTAGCCCACCACGGAACAGCCCTGGGGCACAGGGATCCCGGCCTCTCGCAGGGCCCGCAGCGCGCCCAGGGCCATCTGGTCGTTGGCCGCGAAGACCGCGGTGGGCGGCTCGGGCAGGGCCAGGAGCTGTCGCATGGCCCGGTAGCCGCTGGCCAGGTCAAAGGCCCCCTCCACCACCAGGGAAGGCCGGTCCGGTATGCCTGCCCCTTCCAGGGCCTCGCGATAGCCGGCCAGCCGCTCGGTGCCCGCGGAGATGTCCGCTGGCCCCGCGATGCAGGCGATGCGTCGGTGGCCCAGGGCGAGGAGATGCTCCGTGGCCAGCCGCCCGCCGCGGCGATGGTCGGCCACCACCCGGTCCACATCCAGGTCGGGCAGGCTCCGATCCACCAGGACCAGGGGGATCTGGCCCAGGAAAGGAGGGCGCAGGTGTTCGCTGTGGAGGCCCGAGGCGGCCACGATGAGCCCGTCCACCTGTTTCTCCACCATCACCCGGATGTAGCGGAGCTCCCGGCCGGGATCGCCCGCCGCGTTGCCCAGGAGCACGGTGTAGCCCCGTTGGAAGCAGACCTCCTCTACGGCCTGGGCCACCTGGGCGAAGAAGGGATTCGCGTTGTCCGGGGTGATGAGGCCGATGGTGTGGGTGGTCTTGCGACGCAGGCTCCGGGCCAGTTGGTTCGGGGTGTAGTTCAGCTCGGCCATGGCCTGCCGCACCCGCTCGGCCAGCTCTGGCCGGACATAGCGGGTGCCGTTGAGCACGTGGGACACGGTGCTCTTGGAGACACCGGCCCGTTGGGCGACATCCCGGATGGTGGCCATGGCTCCTCTGGAGAAGGGTGTGGGATAGCCAACAGGCGGCTGGCCCGGGAGGAAAACGGTTGCGCAACCGTTTTCCTGACCCCAGTGTAGCACGACACGGGCCGGATGTCAATCGTCGGGAAGGGTGGGATCCGGGTTGCCTCAGGGGCCCACGTGTCACATCCGCCGGGGGAGGTTGGGAGGAGGCCCGGGTTCTTCGGCAAGAATGCGAGAAGGGGGGATGTGCTCCCCCCTTCGTCCGCACTGGAGCGCGCTACAGATTCCGTCGGATCCCGCGGCTCAGAGGGTCAGGTCCAGGATCGCGGCCACCCGTTCCCATGTCTCGGTGTCCGGGTTGACCACCTGGGGGTCCACCACCTTCATGGTTCGGGCCAGGATGAAGATCAGGGCGCCCACCAGGTCGGGAAGCATGGCCTCCACGTTCGCGCTGAGTTCCCGTTCCAGGGGTGGATACTGGGCCAGATGGGCCAGGATGGGCTGCAGTTCGATCTCCGAGTGGCTTTCCAGCGCTCGGAACTGCTGCAGGCTCTCCAGGAAGCCTTTGGTCAGGGGCAGGTCCGGCTCCATGATCAGGTCTCGGGCGTTGTAGCTGGCGTTGCGAACGCCCACGATGAGGAGGTCGTTCAGCTTCTTGCCCACCAGATCCGAGAGCCGCTTCAGGTCGTTCTTGTCCACGTCCAGGCCTGCTATCTCCCGGAAGAGGCGCTCGAACACGTGTACACCGACGATCATGCTTTTCCTCCCTTGGATGTGGCCGAGATGGAATAGGGGATGTCCGGGGCCGGCCACCGGCTCGGTGCCTGTTGGACGTTCCAGCCCACAGGGTGCGGGCATGAAAAAGGGGCCGACCGGGTCGCATATCGGCCCCTGCAAGGTGGAGATGGCGGGAATCGAACCCGCGTCCGAGACATTCGACCTGGAACGTCTACAAGCTTAGTCGCCCGTGCGCCTCTCGTCGGGGCCCTCGGGGCGACACGAGGGGGATCCCGACCAGCCGATGGACTTAGGCAGCCTTATCGGCGTCCGGCTGCCGCAGCCTGCAGTCTCTGACGGCGACCGCCCGGCCTGCCGGCACCGCCGGACGGGCCGTGACCTCAGGTAGGTGAGGTCAGTGCCTGGTCGCCTTAGGCCGCCATGGCCGCCGGAGCGGCGCTGGCGAACCCAAAGCTGAAGGCCTTGCCAGTGTTCTTGGCACTTATAGGGTGTGCGCCTGTTTTACGTGGGCGACGCACCACGGCTTGCAGTTCCAGGCCTTCCTGCCCCGTCGAAGCCGTTCATCCCCGTCTTCTACAACGTCAGTGTAGCACACTCGGTTCATCTTGTAAAGCAAACGCCCGTTGATCTTTCGTTAGAGTCGGCCCGGTGTGGGCCGGCTGCGCCGGGGCCCCCGGAGGAGAGGCGGTGTTGCCTGGAGCCCCGGCGGCGGTACGCGAGGGGGCGGCTGGGCCGGGCCTCAGAAGAGCCCGATGACCCGGCCGGTCTCCGGATCGATGTCCACCCGTTCCGCGGCCGGCGACTTGGGCAGCCCGGGCATGGTGCGCATCTGGCCGGCCAGGGGGTAGATGAACCCCGCGCCCACGCTGGCCCGGACCTCGCGGATGGGGAAGGTGAAGTCCTTGGGCCCTCCCTTCAGGCTCGGATCGTGGCTCAGGCTCAGGTGGGTCTTGGCCATGCAGATGGGCAGGTTGCCGAAGCCGGCCTCCTCGTAGCGGCGGATCTGGCGCTCCGCGGCGGCCTCGTAGCGGACCTCGGCTGCGCCGTAGATGGTGGTCGCGATCTTCTCGATCTTGGCCTTGATGGGTTGGTCCAGCTCGTAGAGGAAGTGGAATTCGCTGGGCTCCTCCGCGGCCTGGATGACGGCCTTGGCCAGTTCCACCGCGCCCTTGCCGCCCTCGGCCCAGTGGGTGGAGACCGCGCAGCGCACCCCCTCCTCCGCGGCCACCCGCTGGATGGCCTCTACCTCGCTGGGGTGATCGGTGGCGAAGTGGTTGATGCAGACCACCGGGGTCACCCCGTGGACCCGGATGTTCGCGATCTGTCGGCGCAGGTTGACCGCGCCCTCGTAGACGTCTTCCGGCTTCTCCGCCAGCATCTCCGGCGGCAAGGGGCGGCCTGGAACCACCCGGTACCGGCCCGTGTGGAGCTTCATGGCCCGGACCGTGGTCACCAGGACCGCGGCGTCGGGCTTCAGGCCGCTGTAGCGGCACTTGATGTTGAAGAACTTCTCCGCGCCGATGTCCGCGCCGAAGCCGGCCTCGGTCAACAGGTAGTCCGCGGTCTTGATGCCCACGTAGTCGGCCAGGATGGAGCTGTTGCCGTGGGCGATGTTCGCGAAGGGGCCTGCGTGGACCAGGGCCGGGGTGTTCTCCAGGGTCTGGAAGAGGTTCGGTTTGATGGCCTCCTTCATCAACACGGCCATGGCCCCCGCGGCTTTGAGCATCTCCGCGGTCACCGGCTGTCGGTTTCGGTCCATGGCCACCACGATGCGCCCGAAGCGTTCCCGCATGTCCCGCAGGCCGGTGGTGAGGGCCAGGATGGCCATGACCTCGCTGGCCACGCTGATGTCGAAGCCGGTCTGGTGGGGGCGGCCATCGGTCTTGGCGCCCAGGCCGGCCACGATGTTGCGCAGTTCCCGGTCGTTCACGTCCACCACCCGTCGCCAGGTGACGGTGTAGGGGTCGATGTCCAGGGCGTTGCCCTGGTAGATGTGGTTGTCGAGCATCGCGGCCAGGAGGTTGTTGGCCGCGGTCACCGCGTGGATGTCGCCGGTCATGTGGAGGTTGAACTGCTCCATGGGGACCACCTGGCTGTAGCCGCCGCCGGCCGCACCGCCCTTGATGCCGAAGGTGGGCCCCTGGGAGGGCTGACGGATGGCGATGGTGGCCGTCTTGCCCACGTGGTGCAACCCCTGGCCCAGACCCACGGTGGTGGTGGACTTGCCCTCGCCCAGAGGGGTCGGCGTCACCGCGGTGACCAGGATGTACTTCGCGTTGGGTCGATCCTGGAGCTTCTCCAACGCCTCCAGCTTCACCTTGGCCATGTAGTCGCCGTACAGCTCGATGTCCTTCCGGTCCAGCCCCATCTTGGCCGCGATCTCCCAGATGGGCAGGAGCTTGGCAGCCTGGGCGATCTCCAGGTCGCTGGGGACGTGGTGGGGGCTCATGGTCTGACTCCTTCTGGTGGATGTGGACGGACGGTGGTGTGGACGGAACGGACAGGGATTGACGGAGCGGCCCGGCGTCCATCGTCGATGCTCCGGGCCGTCCACCAGTATAATGCCAAACGCCGGGGAAGCCAAGCGGCGTGAGATCGATCTGAAATTTCTGTCCTGGGCTCTCTTCCGAGGTCCCGGGGGCCATGGGGGCCAGTGGAGGCGTCGGGGCAGCCCGGCCACCTGGGACGATCTCCGGGCCGCGGCTGCCCTCTGGTGGATCTTGCCAATCCGCGATCTTCTCTCCTATAATGGCGAAGTCTTCTGATGGCGAGGTCTTCACCGGGGAGGGGAGGAGTCGAGGAGGGGGCTCCGGGCCTCTCCACGGGCCTTTCTCGACACCCGGCCGGTGTGCCCGAAACCGCTCGCACCCATCTTGGAAAGGCACTCCATGTTCAAGACCCATACCTGCGGCGAACTGCGTGTGGAACACGTGGGCCAGACGGTGACCCTGGCCGGCTGGATCGATCGGCGACGGGACCACGGTGCGCTGATCTTCCTGGACCTCCGGGATCGGTTCGGCATCACCCAGGTGACGGTGCACGCGGAGGAGAGCCCGGAGGCCCACGAGGCCGCGTCCCAGCTCCGTGTGGAGTACGTGGTCCAGGTCCAGGGACAGGTCCGACGCCGTCCCCCGGGGTTCGAGAACCCGAACCTCCCCACCGGGGAGATCGAGGTCGTCGCGCACCGGGTGACGGTGTTGAACCCCAGCCGTACGCCGCCCTTCTACATCAGCGGTAGCCGAGGCGACAACGTGGACGAGGCCCTGCGTCTGCGGTACCGGTATCTGGATCTGCGTCGTCCCCGCATGACCCACAACATGGTCCTGCGCCATCGGGTGGTCCGGGCCATCCGGGAGTTCCTCTACGACCGGGATTTCCTGGAGATCGAGACGCCCCACCTGATCAAGAGCACCCCCGAGGGGGCCCGGGATTTCATCGTGCCCAGTCGGCTCCATCCGGGCAAGTTCTATGCCCTGCCCCAGAGCCCTCAGCAGCTCAAACAGCTCCTCATGGTGGCCGGCATGGAACGCTACTTCCAGATCGCCCGCTGTTTCCGGGACGAGGACCTGCGCGCGGACCGGCAGCCCGAGTTCACCCAGTTGGACCTGGAGATGAGCTTCGTGGACGCGGCCGATGTCCGCGCGATCATCGAGGAGCTGATGATCGCGGTCTCCCGGCAGGTGAGCGACAAGCGGATCCAGCAGATCCCCTTCCCAGTGCTCACCTATGACCAGGCCCTGGAGCGCTACGGCATCGACCGGCCCGACCTGCGCTTCGGCCTGGAGCTGTTCAACGTCTCGGAGCAGATGGCCAGGAGCCCGTTCGGCGTCTTCCGCAACGCGGTGGCGGCCGGGGGGGTGGTGAAGGGCGTGCGCTATCCGGGGGGCGCGGGCCTGAGCCGCCGGGAGATCGATGGCCTCGCCGAGCTGGTGAAGCCCTACGGGGCCAAGGGGCTGGCCTGGATCGGCCTGACCGGAGGGCCGGACGCCCAGGGCCACTACCCGCTGGAGAGCCTGCGCAGCCCCATTGCCAAGTTCCTCGACCCGGCCGAGATCGACGCGCTGGTGGCCGTGTCCCAGGCGGAGCCCGGCGACCTCCTCCTCCTGATCGCGGACCATCCCCACGTGGCCAATCCGGCCCTGGCCAATCTTCGCCTGGAGATCGGCCGCCGGACAGGCCAGATCGACCCAGACCTGCTGGCCTTCTGTTGGGTGGTGGACTTCCCGCTGCTGGAGTGGGACGAGGAGGAGGAGCGTTGGCAGGCCGTCCACCATCCCTTCACCAGCGCGGTGGACGAGGACTGGGACCTGCTGGAGACGGATCCGGCCCGGGTGCGGGCCAAGGCCTACGACATCGTGCTCAACGGCTGGGAGATCGGAGGGGGCAGCATCCGGATCCACCGCCAGGACCAGCAGATGCGCCTCTTCCGACGTCTGGGCCTGGACGAGGCCGAGGTGGCGGAGAAGTTCGGCCACATGTTGGAGGCCTTCCAGTACGGCGCGCCGCCCCACGGAGGTATCGCCCTGGGCATCGAGCGGATCGTGGCCCTCTACGCGGAGGCCCAGAGCATCCGGGAGGTCATGGCCTTCCCCAAGACAGCCACCGGTGTGGACCTGATGCTCGACGCGCCCAGCCCTGTGGACCCGGTCCAGTTGGCCGAGCTCCACATCCAGGTGATCGCGGGCGATCCCCCCGCCCATCCGGGGACCCCGGAGGCCCGGGTGTCGGATTCCCCAGGGGTGGCTCCGGGCGGGCCGTGAGCGGGACCGGGCCCTGTCCGTACGGGTCTGGGACTTTCAAGGGGTTTGCTCCCTGCCGGAGATTGTGCTATGATGGGGGCAGAACCCTGCGGTGTGCGTGATGGCCAGCACTCCGGGGCGTGCCAACACCAGACCTTCGGGAGCACGGCGAAGCAGCGTGGAAGTGATAGCCCGCCCTTCCGGGTCCAGGGCAAGACGGAAGCGCTCAGCCGGCACCCACCTGCGAACCCAGGTTCGCACCCACTGGTCCACACGGCATCGCGGGGTTTCGTCTTTCTATTTTCTATAATTTCTATCCCATCGTTCGCTCATTTTCTGCAAGAAAAGCGAAATTGCGGTAAACTTCTGCCACTATGGCAGAAGTAGAGATTCGCACCGAACGAGTAGATGACCTGCCGTTGCTGATCCACCAACAACAGC
>JALSIX010000107.1 GCA_026989655.1 Caldilineaceae bacterium | reverse complement strand
CTACACCGAGACCGAGTTGCAGACCTCGGGCCAGGCTCAGGTCCACTGGAACAACCTGACCGGCGTGCCCGCGGGGTTCGCGGACGGTGTGGACGACGACACCACCTACAGCGCCGGCGAGGGCCTGGCCCTGAGCGGCAACCGTTTCCGGGTGGCCGCCGTGCCCCAGGCCGGCTACATCGTCCGCACCCTGGACAGCACGGGAGACGTCGGCCAGTATCCGGCCATCATCATCGGCCTGGACGGCCTGCCCATCATCAGCTACTACGACGCCACCAACCGCGACCTGAAGGTCTACCACTGCGACGACATGACCTGCTCCAGCGGCGTCGCAACCACCCTGGATTCCGCCGGCGACGTGGGCGAATACTCCTCCATCACCATCGGCAGAGACGGCTACCCGCTGATCAGCTACTACGACCGCACCAACGGCGACCTGAAAGTGGCTGTATGCCTGAACACAGCCTGCACCAGCGCCACCCTCACCACCATGGACAGTGCCGGCGACGTGGGTCGATGGACCTCCATCACCACCGATGAGGAGGGCTATGCCTTCGTCAGCTACTACGACGTCACCAACGGCTACCTCAAGATCGCACGCTGCCACGACGCCGTCTGCGGCGCAACAAGCGCCAGGTCAGTGGATACCGCAAACGACGTGGGCCAATACTCCTCGGTGGTGCGCAGCAACAGCAACTACATCTACATCAGCTACTACCAAGCCGCCACCGGCAATCTGAGAGTGGCCCGCTGCAACGACATGAGCTGCAACTCCAGAAACATCCGCGTGGTGGACGGCACAGATATCATCAACGGCCAGGAGGAGGATGTGGGTCTGTGGACCTCCATCACCGTGCTCATGGACGACTACCCGGTGATCGCCTACGCTAAGGCAACCCAGGCCGGCTCCGCGTCCCAGGCGCTGGTGACCCACTGCACCAGCAGTACCTGCTCCACAGCCACGACGGACACGATCGCTTCCATGGGCAGCCTCGGTCCCCAGTTCCAGGGCTTCTCGGTCACGGTGGGCCCCAACGGCCAGGCCCTGATCGCCTTCGGCTGGAACACAGGCAACCGGGTCTACATGGGCTTCTGTCGCGACCTGATCTGCACCGACACGTCGCTCAACGGCCAGGCAGTGGTCGGCGGCGGCCCCCGACACACGTCCCTCACCGTCGGCGCGGACGGCCTGCCCATCTTCGTCTACTACGACGAGAGCGCGGGCGACCTGAAGCTGGTCCACTGTTCGGACCAGAGCTGCCAGCCCTACCTGCGGCGAAGGTGAAGGAATCCTCCTGGAAGCCGCGCGGCTTCCAGGAGGGCATCCATCCGTCATCAGCAGTTCACGAATTCGTAGCGGAGTCGGCATCCTCAGATGCCGATCCCAGAGGGGCGATGCCGCATCGGAGGACGCTCACTCCTCCGTTTGGCTAAAATCCTGAATTACTGGTCATGGCTTTCTGGTCCCTGGCCTGCGCCAGGAGCAGCCCATCGTGTATAATGAGAGCGGACGCCGCAGAGACGTCCGCTCTTCCGTTTTCGACAGCATTTTCCCTGCTTCGACTTTCCATCCTCGGCTCCTTCGCCGCCCGCCCCTCCCGCCCGAGAAAGGATCCAGCCATGACCGCACCCACCCTGGCCAGCGTCGTCGCCGCCCATCCCTACCCCGACTACCAGGCCTGGTGGCCCATGGGCGTCCCCTTCCTGGACTGGATGTCCCAGGCCATCCTGGCCGAATGGCGCGCCCTCCAGGACGACCCGACCCACCTGGCCCCGGTCCAGGTCCTGGCGGAGGAGTACCTGACCCGGGTCTACCGCCGGGAGGCCCGGGCCGACCTGGTCCAGGGCTTCGCGGACCGGACCCGCCTGGAGGGCATCCGCTCCGGGGAGTTCGACGCCCTCTCCTACGCCTTCTACCGCTCCGCGTACGAGAAGCTGGCCAGCCATCTCCCGGACCCAGAGCGCCTGGCCCAGGCCCGCCGGGGCTTCGCGGTGGCGGTGGGTCAACGTTTCTACCGTCTCCTGGAAGAGCGCCTGGCCCTGGATCTGCCGCCCAGGCTGGAAACGGAAGCGGACTTCCGCCAGCTGCAGGCCGCCCTGGAGCGTCTGGGGGCTTTCCTGGTGGAGCAGGGCTATCTGCGGGACCACTTCGCCTTCCGCTTCCATGTGGAGGTGACCCACCGGGGCCGGGCCATCCGCCAAGGGGAAGGGGAGTTCCTGCCGCGCCTCCGGGAAGAGGGCCTGGCCTACGCCCTCTACGAGATGGGCTATCCGGCCATCCTGCCCTCCGCGGTCTACCTCTACCACACCCTGGGCGAGGCCCAGCACCATTCCTCCCGCACCATGGAGGAGCTCTTCGCTCGGGTGGGCTGCCAGGCCCGGGAGACGGATGACTTCGACCCCACCGGCTTCCCCTCGGACCGGGTGGTGGAGCTGTGGGAGATCCGGCCGGACGGTGGTCACCGGGCTTGACCTGGCCTGCGGGTCCGGTGTCGGCCTTCCTGCCAGGCCAAGGATCCTCGCTTACAGATCGGGCTTCTCCTCCCTGGTATCCTGGCCTCCAGCGTGGAGAGCGCCTCCTGGCAGGCACGACGGCGGGCGGCACATCATGGCCGGGCCGCTGGAACAGGCCGGCCACCGCCCCTGTCCATTCCGAGCCCATCGACCGAGGGATCTTGCCCCATGGCCACTACCTCTCCTCCGCCTGAGCCGACCCACCTCTCGGATCCGGGCCAGCAGGCCACAGTCCGCTGGCTGGCGAACGTATGCCCATCGGGCTGGTGCAACCCCCCTCCCAAGGGCCGGTACAACCTGGTGATCGTGGGTGGGGGGGCCGCGGGCCTGGTGGCCGCGGCCGGCGCTGCAGCCCTGGGAGCCCAGGTGGCCCTGATCGAGTGCCACCGCCTGGGCGGCGACTGCCTGAACGTGGGATGCGTGCCCTCCAAGGCGTTGATCCGCGCGGCCCGGGCCGCGGCCGCCGTACGACGGGCCTCCCGTTTCGGCGTCCACACCCAGCCGCCCAAGGTGGACTTCGCCCAGGTGATGGCCCACGTGTGCGAGGCCCGGGCGCGGCTCAGCCCCCACGATTCCGCCCAGCGATACGCGGCCCTGGGAGTGGACCTCTTCTTCGGCAGGGCCCGCTTTGTGGCGGCCGACGCGGTGGAGGTGGGCGGCCAGGTCCTGCGGTTCGCCCGCGCGCTCATCGCCACGGGCTCTCGGCCCTGGATTCCCCCCATCCCCGGCCTGGCCGATGCAGGTTACCTCACCAACGAGACCCTCTTCGACATCCGGGAGCAGCCCTCCCGGCTGGCGATCATCGGCGCTGGGCCCATCGGCTGCGAGCTGGCCCAGGCCTTCCAACGGCTGGGGACCCAGGTCACGCTGTTGGAGATCGGGCCTCGGATCCTCCCCAGGGAGGATCCGGAGGCCGCGGACCTGGTGGCCCGTTCCCTGGCCGAAGAGGGGGTGGAGCTGTGCCTGGAGGCCACCGTGGAGGCGGTGCACGCAGGGCCCCAGGGCAAACATATCCGCTACCGGATCCGGGGCCAGCCCCGCAGCCAGACCGTGGACGCGCTCCTGGTGGCCGCCGGGCGGGTTCCCAACGTCCAGGACCTGGGGCTGGAGGCAGCCGGTGTGCGCTGTGAGGGCGGGCGGATCGCGGTGGACAACACCCTGCGCACCAGCAACCCCCGCATCTACGCCGCAGGGGACGTGGCCCTGGACCATCCGTTCACCCACGCCGCGGACGCCTCGGCCCGGCTGGTCCTGCGCAACGCGCTCTTCCCCGGGCCCAAGGCCACCGTGGACCGCCTCCTCGTCCCCCGGGTCACCTACACGGATCCGGAGATCGGCCACGTGGGCCTCCATCCTCGCCAGGCCCGGGCCCAGGGCATGGAGCTCGACACCTACCGGGTTCCCTGGGCCGAGGTCGATCGGGCGGTGACCGAAGGGGAGACCCAGGGATTCGTCCAGATCCATACCCAACGAGGCACGGACCGGATCCTGGGCGCGACGGTGGTCTCCAGCCATGCCGGGGAGATCCTGGGCGAGCTGGTGCTGGCCATGCGGGCCGGCGTGGGTCTGAAGACCGTGGCCGACACCATCCACCCCTATCCCACCCGGGTTGGGGCCCTGCGCCGAGCCGCGGACCTCTACAACCGCTCCCGGCTCACCCCCTGGATCCAGCGCGTCCTGGGCGCGTGGATGCGGTTCCAACGCCGGCTCTGATCCCCGGCCGCTTCCCCGTGGAGGACAGGGCCGGGGGCCTCCACGCCTTGCCCACCTCGCCAAGCCCCCCGGTGGTGGATTTTCTTTGACGCAGGCTCCTGGCGGGTGCTATACTTGTAAAACGGCAAGGAGCGTACCATGGTCGACGACGCCACCACCGCGGGGAAGGAACCTGCGGTCCTCCACCCTGCCCATTCCACTGCATCCACGGCTCCCAGCACCGTCCATCTGAGCCTCTTGGTGGCTCGGCTGGGCAGGCTTCCGGCCACCCTGGCCCTGCTCATGCCGGTGGCCTGGGCCGCGGCCCTGGCGTGGTGGTCCCAGGGGCGGTTTGACATCTGGGTGGGCGGGCTGGCCTTTCTGGCCCAGCTCTCCCTGGCTCTGAGCTTCCACTTCCTCAGCTATTACCTGGACCACCGGCGTTGGCTGGGCCTGGGCGGCCCGGCCATGGACGCCACCCCGCTGCCGGTGATCTCGGGGTCCTTCCCCATCTGGGACGGGTTCCACCTGCTGCGGGATGGCTACTGTCGGCCCCGCACCGTCCTGGAGCTGGCGGCCATCGGCCTCTCGGTGTTCACGCTGGCCCAGATCTGGCTGGTCCTGCTGGCTGGCTGGCCCATGGGCTTCTTCGCCTTCCTGAGCCTGGTCTCTCTCTCCTTCTACCTGTTGCCCCCCATCCGTTACGGGCCTCGGTGGTGGGTGGTGGACGAGCTGGCGGTCCTGGTGGGCTTGGGCCTGTTGCCTGGATGGGCGGCCTTCTACGGCCAGACGGCCACCCTGAACGCCATGGCCCTCATCGGTTTGGTCCCTCCCGGTATCCTGGGCTGGCTGAGCCTGCTCAGCTACGGCTTCCTCAGCTGGCGTCGGGACTGGCGCCTGCGCAAGCGGACCCTGGTGGTGGTCCTGGGAACCCGAAGGGCCCGGGATGTGGCGGCCCTTCTGGGCACCTTTGCCTATCTGGTCCTGGTCCTGGCCGTGGCCTTCCAGCGGCTGCCCCTGGGAAGCCTGTTGGTGTTGGGGACGCTGCCCTCCTTCCTCCGGGCCTTCACCGGCCATGCGGATGAGCCCATCTCGCCGGAGCAGGCCCGGGAGCTGGTACGACGCACCGCGTCGGCCGCCATCCAGGCCGGCCTGCTCTCGACCCTGGTCCTCTGGCTGAGCCGTTGACCGTTGCTGCGGGCCATGGCTCCCCTCACCCGCAAGGAATTCTACGACCTCTCCTTCTGGTGTCGCGATCTGGCCCTGGAGCTGGCCCGCCACGATCCTCATCGGGTGCATCCGGGTCTCTGTCGCGCGTTCAACCAGGGGATAGCCCGGCTTCGTGCCTGCCGCGTGCTCCGTTCCCATCTGGGGGGATTGACCGAGGCCCGTCCGATCACCCGCCTCCACGTGTTGGCCACCGGCCTGGGGCTATGGCTGGTGCTCCACCTCTTCCTGGTGCGTTGGCTGGGGCCCTGGGCAGGCCGGGTGGCGGCTACGCTCTTTCTGGGCCTGCTGGCCATGGCCTTCTTCGTGCCCGAGTCCACCTATGGGACCACAGTGGCCCTTCTGGAGGGGAAACTGCTCCGGGTGGTGGATGGCCTGGAGAGCCTGCTCCAGAGCGGCGAGATGGAGGTCACGGAGGCGGTCTACTTCCGCATCAAGGAGAACCTGGAGGAGGCCCGGCGAGAGCTGCGGCAACAGCTCTACCTGGCCCACGGCGGGCCAGGACGCGGGTAGCGCGGGGAGCCCCGGCCGTCAGGGCGAGGTGGGGGCCGAGGTGCTGGAACGGGCTCGGTTCACCAGGATGGAGAGACCCAACTGGACCATGAGGAGGGGCAGGGGGTGTTCGGCCAGGGGAAGCCGTTGCAGGCTGGCCGCGATCCGGGCCGCGTCCCGAGCCAGGGCCGGGAAGCCGGCCACCTGCAGCCACTCCGCCTGGGCGTTCAGGGCCGTGGCCAGCCGGTGTCGCAGCTCTGCCTCCCTCTGGGTGGGGAAGAGACGTTCCCGGATCTCGGCCGCGGCCTGGGCGAGTGTCTGGGGATCGGCTTCGCCGTCCAGGGGCTCCACCGCGTCCTGGAGGGCGGGGGCCATGGGGATCCACCCCACCATGGCCGGGTGGCGCAGCAGCCGGGCCGTCGCGGCCTCCAACGCCTGGCGACCGTCGAATCCATCGCCGGGATCCGAGATCCCGCGGCCGGCCGCTTCCGGCCATCGGCCCTCTTGGGGTGCGGCCTGCCAGCTCCACAGGAACTCGGCGTACAGGGTGTACTCCGGGGGCAGAGGGTGCCACACCGGCCGCTGCCAGTGGAGCTCCAGGGCCCTTCGGAGTAGCTGTTGCCCACGGCCTGGTTCCAGCTCCAGGAAGAGACTGGTGAGGCCGTCGGCCAGCGCGATGCTCATGAACTCGCCCACCTGGCGCGGAGGAGGGAGCTGTTGGGGGGAGAGCCCCTCGTGGGCCAATGCGTCCACCAGGCCTGTCGCGCGGTTCAGGCGCAGCCTCAACAGCAGGGTTGAGGGCGGGGCATCGAGCTCAGGCGGCCGGGCCTGGCTCGGGCCTTCCGGCCCGGTGTAGATGAACCAGAGCTGTTGATCCGCCTGGGGATCCACCGGAGAGACCAGGGCCCGCCAGCCGTCCGCCCTCTGGGGCTGGAAGGCCACCCCGGCCGCAAAGCGCAGCTTCCGCAGGCTCCGCTCGGCCAGGTCGGCCCGATCCGGGGGCAGGTCGATGGCCAGGCTGTGCAGGGCCCGCATGGCCGGCATCAGGGCCTCCGGCGCCCGCAGGCGTCCCAGCCGCTCCATGGCCGTTTGGGCCACGCCGAGCCGGGCGTCGTGGGCGATCAGGCGCAGGAGGGGGATGCGCTCTCGGGGGGGGAACCGCTCCAGCAGCCCCATGACCAGGTGGGCCACCTCCTCGCTCTCCCGACGCATCTGCTGGACGTACTCCAGCAGGACGTGTCGGTGGGCACGGGCATCGGCCAGGGCCTCTTCCAGGCTCTGGTAGACCACCACCTCGGGGTTCTGGAGATCGCTCATCAGGCCCGGTGGCACCGAGACCTCCAGGAACCGTTCCAGGATGAGGGCCGCGGTCAGTCGGGCGCCGGTGGGGTTGCTCCGGTTTCGGGCCTCCTGGAGGAGCAGGGCGATCGTTTCCTCCCGGGGCAACAGGGTGGCCAGCCGTCCCAGGCCTCCCCGAAGCTGGCTGCTGGAGGTGTCCAGGAAGCGGCGCATGGCGGCCAGGATGAGGGAGGGCGGGTATCGGGCCGCGATCTCCCGGACCTGGGCCCACAGCTCGAGTTCCGTGGAGGTGTTCCCCAGGGCCTCCAGGGCCTCCTGGAGCTGACGCCGCCGTTGGAAATCGTCCAGGATCTTCCCGCTCATGCCCCCCATTATGCCACGAGGCCCAGAGGGGGAGAAATCCACCGGGTTTTGCACCGGGTCCCTCTTGGATGGTACACTGGGAGCGGAGACCGCCCCCGCAGCGGAGACGGAGAGGGCCATGGCCCAGGCACTGTATCGCCGTTGGCGCAGCCAGACCTTCGAGGAGGTCGTCGGACAGGAGCACGTGACCCAGACCCTGCGCAACGCGCTGCGGGACGGCCGGGTCGCGCATGCCTACCTCTTCGCGGGGCCCCGGGGCACGGGCAAGACCAGCACGGCCCGGATCCTGGCCAAGGCCCTGAACTGCCAGGCACCCGAGCCCGAGCGGCCCTGCAACCGCTGCCCCACCTGCGTGGCCATCAACCAGGGACGGATGCTGGACCTGATCGAGATCGACGCGGCCAGCAACAACAGCGTGGACGACATCCGGGAGCTTCGGGACAAAATCCACTTTCGCCCCAGCGAAGGCCGGTACAAGGTCTACATCATCGACGAGGTCCACATGCTCAGCACCAGCGCGTTCAACGCGCTGCTCAAGACCCTGGAGGAACCTCCTGCCCACGCCCGGTTCATCCTGGCCACCACCGAACCCCACAAGATCCCGGCCACGGTCATCAGCCGCTGCCAGCGTTTCGACTTCCGCCGGATCCCCGTGCCCCAGATCGTGGCCCACCTGCGCCACATCGCCCAGGCCGAGGCCATCCCGGTCCAGGACGCGGCCCTCGCGGCCATCGCCCGGGCGGCCCAGGGATGCATGCGGGACGCGGTGAGCCTGCTGGACCAGATGGCCAGCTACGGCGCGGAGGCCATCACGGCCGAGATGGTCCATCGGGTGTTGGGCCATGTGGGCGGCGAGCAGGTGATGGCCCTGGTGGATGCCCTGGCCGCCCGGGATGTGGTGGCCGGCCTCCAGCTTGTCCAGGACCTTCTCCTCCAGGGGGCCAGTCTCCAGGAGTTCACCGGCCAGGTGGTGGAGTACCTACGTGGGGTCTTGCTCCTCCAGATGACCCGGGACGCCCACCTCCTGTCCGACCGTTCGCCGGAAGAGGTGGCCCGGCTCCAACAGCACGCCCAGGCCCTGGACCGCGCGACCACCCTGTACGCCATCAAGCGCCTCAGCCAGGCCCTTCCCGAGCTGAAGGGAGGGGAACAACCGCAACTGCCCCTGGAGCTGGCCTGGATCGAGATCGTCCAAGGGGAGATCCGGCCCACCGTGGCCCAGGAAGGCCCGGCCCCTGCACCCACCCAGGCCGAACCCCCTGGGCCGGTGTCGGAAGAGGGGCAGACCGAGCCCGCCCCCTCCTCGGAGCCCTCCCCACCGCCTCCCCTGGACCAGGAGGCCGTGGCGCGGCTGCGGGACCAGTGGCGGCGGTTTCTGGACGCCGTGCGCCAGCGCTGTGGCCTGAAACAACAGGCCGCGCTGCGCTCTGTTCGGGATGTGGCGGTGGGAGAGCAGATGGTGGTCTTCGCCTTCGGCAAGAACGAGTTCGCGTGTCGGCTCATCGCGGAGCCCCAGACCCTGGAACAGGTGGCCCGGGTCCTGAGCGACTTCCTGGGGCGGAGCGTGGGCCTGGAATGCCACACCGGGGAGCAGGCCGTGCTCCCGGCCACCGCGGGCCGGGCCGTGTCCCAGCCGAAGGAGGTCGAGCGGCCGGATCCGCTCCTGGCATACGCGGTCAGCGAGCTGGGCGCCCATGTGGTGGAGACGGACCCTGCCCCGGACCCCGGCTCTCCCTCGGCGGGCTCCCCGGAGGAGGGCTCCCCAGGAACGCCCCCGGGGCGTTCTCGAGCCGCGGCCGAACAGTCCCTCCCGTGACACCTGGATCGCCGAGGAGAGAGTTCCATGGCAAAGCTTCGACGAAAGCGCAAGAGCAAGAAGGGGCCGTCTGGCATGGGCGGCGGCATGCCCGGAGGCCTGGGCAGCAACCTGATGGCCCAGGTGCGGAAGATGCAGGAGGAGATGGAGAAGGCCCAGGAGGAGCTGGGCGAGCTGGAGGTGGTGGGCACCGCCGGCGGGGGCGTGATCCAGGTGGTGATGGACGGCCATCGCAACGTCAAGGCCATCCAGATCGATCCCGAGGTGGTGGACCCGGAGGACGTGGAGATGCTCCAGGACCTCCTGCTCGCGGCCATCAACGAGGCCGCGGAGAAGGCCCGGGCCCTGGAGGAAGAGCGACTGGGCGGCCTGGAGATCCCGGGCCTGGGGTTCTGAACCGCCTTCCACCTCCTTCGCCCATCGGTGGATCGCCATGGCAGAGCCTCTGGCACAGCCGGTCAGCAACCTCATCCAGGCCTTCAGCCGACTGCCCGGCATCGGCCCCAAGACCGCGTCCCGGCTGGCCTACTTCCTCCTCCGAGCCGACGACGAGATCGCGCTCAACCTGGCCCGGGCCCTGGAAGAGCTGAAGGCCCGGACCCTCTTCTGCAGCGTGTGCCTCAACATCGCGGACCAGGATCCGTGCCGCCTCTGCGCGGATCCCCAGCGGGACCCCACGGTCATCTGCGTGGTGGAGGAGCCCCTGGATGTCCAGGCCATCGAGCGCACCCGGGAATTTCGGGGGGTCTATCACGTCCTCCACGGGGCCATCTCTCCGGTGGAGGGCATCGGACCGGAGGATCTGAAGGTCCGGGAGCTGATGGCCCGGGTGCGCCGCAGCCTGGAGACCGAGACCCCGGTCCAGGAGCTCATCGTGGCCACCAACCCCAACCTGGAAGGGGAGGCCACGGCCATGTACCTGGCCCGTCTCTTCAAACCCCTGGGGCTTCGGGTGACCCGACTGGCCCGAGGGCTGCCCACCGGCGGTGACCTGGAGTACGCGGACGAATCTACCCTGGCCAATGCCCTGACAGGGCGCAGCGAGCTGTAGCGGAGCCAGACGCCACTGCCTGCCAAGGATCGGACGAGACCATGATCGAGACGGCCGAACAGATGCTGGTGGAGCTGAAGCGACGCTGGCAGGAGCAGATCCTGGGGCCGGTGCTGCGCCGCCTGCCGGAACGCAAGGCCTTCTTCACCACCAGCAGTCCCCAGATCCCGGTGGCCCCGGTCTACACGCCCCTGGAGTGGCCGGCCACTCCAGATCCGGGCCATGCCAAGATCTACGCGAAGAAGCTGGGCTTTCCCGGCGACTATCCCTACACCCGGGGCATCCAGCCCAACATGTACCGGGGACGTCTCTGGACCATGCGCCAGTACGCGGGCTTCGGCACAGCCCGGGAGAGCAACGCCCGGTACCATTTCCTCCTCTCCCAGGGACAGACCGGCCTCTCGGTGGCCTTCGATCTGCCCACCCAACTGGGCTACGACGCGGATCACCCCCTGGCCTTCGGCGAAGTGGGCAAGGTGGGGGTCTCCATCAGCAGCCTGGACGACATGCGGGTCCTGCTCCGGGACATCCCCCTGGACCGGGTCAGCATCAGCATGACCATCAACGCGCCCGCGGCCATCCTGCTGGCCATGGTCATCGCGGTGGCCAAGGAGCAGGGGGTGCCGCCCTCGGCCCTGCGGGGCACAGTCCAGAACGATATCCTCAAGGAGTACATCGCCCGGGGCACCTACATCTTTCCCCCGGTGCCCTCCATGCGCCTGATCACCGACGTCTTTCGATACTGCTCCGAACATGTGCCCCGGTGGAACCCCATCTCCGTCAGCGGCTACCACATCCGGGAAGCCGGCAGCACCGCGGTCCAGGAGATCGCCTTCACCCTGGCCAACGGCATCGAGTACGTGCAGCAGGCCGTGGACGCGGGGCTGGACGTGGACCGGTTTGCCGGGCGGCTGAGCTTCTTCTTCAACGCGCACAACAACTTCCTGGAGGAGATCGCCAAGTTCCGGGCCGCCCGCCGGCTGTGGGCCCGGATCATGCGGGAGCGGTTCCACGCCCGGGATCCCCGGAGCTGGCGGCTGCGCTTCCACACCCAGACCGGCGGCAGCACCCTCACGGCCCAACAGCCCGACAACAACATCGTCCGGGTGGCCCTCCAGGCCCTGGCCGCGGTGTTGGGCGGCACCCAGAGCCTCCACACCAACTCCAAGGACGAGGCCCTGGCCCTGCCCTCCGAACACGCGGTGGAGGTGGCCCTGCGCACCCAGCAGATCATCGCCTACGAGAGCGGCGTGGCCGACGTGGTGGACCCCCTGGGCGGCAGCTACTACATCGAGTGGCTCACGGATCGGCTGGAGGAACAGGCCCAGGCCTACATCCACAAGATCGACGCCATGGGCGGCGCGCTCCGGGCCATCGAACAGGGATATGTCCAGCGGGAGATCCAGGAGGCCGCCTACCGGACCCAACAGGCCATCGAGAACGGCGAGCTGGTGGTGGTGGGCGTGAACCGCTTCGTCACCGAGGAGCCGCCGGTGGAGGAGATCCTTCGGGTGGACGAACAGGCCCAGGCCGAGCAGATCCAGGCTCTGAAGCGCTTTCGCAACCGCCGGGATCCGGAGGCCGTGGCCGCCGCGCTGGGACAGGTGGCCGAGGCCGCCCGCCAGCCGGATGCCCCGCTCATGCCCCGTTTCGTGGCCGCGGTGGAGGCCCATGCCACCCTGGGCGAGATCTGCGACGTCCTGCGCCGGGAGTGGGGCGAATACCATCCACCGGACTGGGTGTGAGGGATGCGGAAACAGCCCAACAGCCACCACTGCTTCATCTGCGGCGTGGGCAACGTGGCCGGAGTCCAGGTCCGCTTCTACGAGATCTGGACCCCAGAAGGCACGCCGGAGATCCTGGCCCGTTTCGTGGGGCGGCATGTGCACCAGGGCTATCCCGACCGGCTCCACGGGGGCGTCCTCACCGGCATCCTGGACGAGACCATCGGTCGAGCCATCCACCATGGCATGGGCGAGCGGGTCACCACCTGGGGGGTCACCGCGGAGCTGACCGTCCGCTTCCTCCGGCCTGTGCCCCTCCACGTGGAGCTCACGGCCCGCGGCCGGGTGGCCGCGGAGAACCGACGCCTCTTCCAGGGCAGCGGCGAGATCTACCTCCCGGACGGCACCGTGGCGGTCACCGCCCGGGGCAAGTTCCTCAAGCTCCCCCTGGAGGCCATCTCCTCGGTGGACCCCCAGGCCCTGGGCTGGCGGATCTACCCCGATCCGCCCGAGGCCCAGGAACCCCACACCGCGCCGGAGGAGAAGCGCCCATGACCGTTCCCCGCCGCACCCCTGGTCGATGCTCCGAGATCCCAGCACACCGACTCCGACAGGCACCCAGATGACCCCGTCCCCTTTCGAACACGTGGACCACATCGGCATTGTGGTGGTGGACCTGGATCGGGCCCTGGCCACCTTCCAGGGGCTGCTGGGCTTCCCTCTGTTGGAGCGCCACCACGCCCCTGAGCACGGGGTGGACCTGGCCTTCCTGGACGCGGGTAACCTTCGGCTGGAGCTGCTCCAGCCCATCGACCCGACGAGCGGCACGGCCCGCTTCCTGGCCCGCCGGGGCGAGGGCCCCCACCACGTCTGCTTCGTCGTCTCAGACATCCACGCCGCCCTGGAGCAGCTCCACCGCCAGGGCATGGCCCTGGTGGACGAAGAGCCCCGGCCGGGGATCCACGGCCTGGTGGCCTTCGTCCACCCCAAGGCCACCCACGGTCTCATGATCGAGCTCCTGCAGCGGCAGGAACCCTGAACGGCCCGGGACCCCGGACACCCATGTGTGCCATGGCTTCCCCCTCCACGGAATGGACCCCCTCCCCTCTGCGAGACTGGTGCACCGGGGTGGATCGGGCCATCCAGGCCGGGGAATACACCCAGGCCATCCGCCTGTTGCGGGTGGTGCTGGCCCGCCTGCCCCGCCACCTCCCCTCCTACGAACGTCTCCTCCACCTCATCTGGTGGCTCAAACGCTGGGACGAGGGTGTGGACTGGTCCCGGCGCCTGCTCCGCGCGGACCCCCACCACGAGCTGCCCTGGGTGGTGTGGGCCCGCAGCCTGGAACACGCGGGCGAGCCGGAAAGGGCCCGACGGATCTGGCAGCGGGCCCTCGAGTACGCGCCCTACAGCCGGGTGGTCCGAGAGGGTGTGCTCCGGACCCATGTGGGCGTCTCCTCCAATTCCCTCACGTTGACCCGGGCCGCTTTGGCCACCCTGTACCGCCACGGTCAACGCTGGGCCCAGGCCGCGGCCCTCTATCGAGGCCTGGTCCAGGCCTTCCCGGCCCGGCTGGACCTCCGCTGTGCCCTGTTGGAGGCCCTGTGGCGAGGGGAGAGGCGGGCCGAGGCATTGGAGACCGCCCGGGCCCTCAGCCGCAGCCATCCTGATCTCTACCTTCCCTGGCTGGTGATGGACCGCCTGGGCGATCCGGACGACCGGGCGTTGGCCCGTGCACCTCTGGCCGCTCTGGACGTGGACCGGGAATATGCCCGGGCCCGCTTCGAGGAGCTCGTCCCCCGCCCCACCCACGCCATCGCGGTGGCGCCGGAGGAACAGGCCCTGCTCGCCCCCTGAGCCCAGGGGAGCGCCCTGGAGGTTTGCGCTCTCGGGGGAATCCGGCTATGGTTATTGGGCATTGCGGGCTGCCCTCTTGCACACCGGAGGAGATAGGGGAGCCTGCGCTCAACCGAACTCCAGCGCCTCTGTGGAGAGAGAACGGATGGAACGCACTTTCGTCATCCTCAAGCCCGACGCGGTCCAGCGGGGCCTTGTCGGCGAGATCGTGGCCCGTTTCGAGCGACGCGGCCTGAAGATCGTGGGCATGAAGTTCATGGCGGTGAGCGAGGAGCTGGCCCGGAGGCATTACGCGGTGCACCAGGGCAAGCCCTTCTTCTCCGGCCTCATCCAGTACATCACCAGCGGGCCCGTGGTGGCCATGGTCCTGGAGGGCACCGACGCCATCCAGGTGGTGCGGAGGACCATCGGCGCGACCCGGCCGGCCGAGGCCGAGCCGGGCACCATCCGGGGCGATCTGGGCCTGGAGATCGGCCGCAACCTGGTCCACGGCAGCGACGGGCCGGAGACGGCCGCGTTCGAGATCGACCTCTGGTTCGGCGACGATCTGGTGGCCTGGTCCCGGGCCACGGATCCCTGGATCTTCGAGTGAGGCCCCCCTCCCCAGGGCCATGGTGACTTTCCGGGAGCGGGAGGCCGGGGCAGGGGCATGGTCTCTCCCAGGGCCTCTCGTATTTCCCAGGGGTAGATGTCCCGGCAAACTCGGTCCATGTCCCCATCCACGGCCATACCCCACAACCTGGGTGTCTACCGGCTCCAGGGGTTCAGCGGCCGGCAGGAGCCCCTGTTGGCCCTCCACCGCTGGCTCACGGACCCGGAGAGCCCGCCCGCGTTGGCCATCAGCGGCAGCCAGGGCAACGGCAAGAGCACCCTGGCCACCGCGGCCGCGTGGAACAACATCCACCACTTCGCCGATGGAGTGATCTGGGTGGGGGCAGCCGGGGGCGACCGCTTCCGGCTCTACGATGTGGTCCGCACCCTGGATTCCGTCCTGGGCACCACCCTGACCCGGGTCAGCGAGGACCGGTGGGGTATCGGCATCCTGGAACAGCTCTACCGCCGGCGCCGGCTGCTGATCCTGGACGAGCTCTCCGGCGCCACCGAGAGCGAGCTCCGAACCCTGGTGGAGATCATCGGCCACCTGCAGGATTCTGGCGGCCAGTCCCACATCCTCCTCATCGATCGGGACCTCCATCCCGAGATCCGAGAGCTGGTGGGAGAACACCACCTGGCTCTGGGGGGGCTGGACCTGGCCGAGACGGTGCAGCTGACCCATCGCCGTTGTCCAGAGGCCGCCCGCCCCACGGCCCTGCGCCATATCGAGGCCCTCCACCGGCGCAGCGGCGGCCGCCCCCTGAGCCTGCGGCTCCTCTACGGCCTGCTCCTGGACTTCGGCACCTGGCAGGATCTGGAGCTGGCCCTGGCCGAACTGCCCCGCCGAGACGATCAGGGCCAGGTACGGATGGCGGCCCTGGCCGCCTTCGCGGTGGAGAACTTCGCCGCCTTCTGGCCCCAGGCCGGCCCCCTGCTGGATCGGCTGGTGCGGGCCGCGGGCGGTGCCACCTTCAGGGCGCTGCGAGAGCTCTTCTGGGCCGGGCTCGGCTCGGAGGAGGAGCTCGCGGAGACTCTCCAGGGCTTGGTGGAACGGGCCCTGGTGGAGGAGAACCCCTTCGATCGGCGGATCCTGGTCCAGCCGGTGGTCCGCCGCTACCTGGTCCAGAGCGCGGCCATGTTGGGCGAGGAGTGGGACCGGCAGCACGCGCGCTACTACCTGCACCTGGCCCGCCGCTACGAGGAGCTCCCCCTGCACCGCTGGACCGAGGTGGATCCGGAGTGGGGGAACATCCACCTGGGCGCGGACTGGGTCGCGGACCGGGTCGAACGCCTGTGGGGGCGGCCGGCCCTGGAGCTGGTGTCCGCGCTGGAGACCCAGGAGCTGCCCGAACCCATCCAGCCCCTTCCAGAGGTGGAGGCCGACCTGCGCCTGGCCCGGGACTACGGCCTGGCCCTGGCCCACTACGCGTTCTGGCGCCATCCGCCGGGGATCCTGCGCTGGCTGGCCGCCGGCGGGGTGGCAGCCCACGCGCTGGGCGACGTCCGGGACCTGGGCTGGCTCCTGGCCAACATCGGCCGACAGCTCTTCTTCCGGGGCGACGTGGAGGAGGCCGTGGGCTGGCTCCGGCGGGCCCTGCGTCTCTTCGACGAGCACGACCTGGTGACGGAGATGGCCTATGCCTACACCGACCTGGGCACCTCCCTCCGGATCCTGGACGAGTCCCGGACGGCCTTGGACTACTTCTGGCTTGCCTTCGAGGCGGTGGCCCAGCTCGGGGACACCCGCTCCTTGATCGCCGCGTACCTGAACCTGGGCAGCGCCTACTTCGCCCTCCAGAACTACGAGCGGGCCGTGGAACAGCACCGCAAGGCCCTGCGCATCGCCTTGGGGCTGGGGGCCAACATCCTCATCGCCAGCACCTTCAACAACCTGGGCCTGGCCCTGGAGGCCATGGAACACTTCGACCAGGCCCGCCAGGCCTACCTCCAGGCCCTCCAGTACTTCCAGCTGGAGGGCGATCTGCTGGGCATCAGCACCTGTTACAACAACCTGGGCTCTGTGGCCTATGCCCAACAGCGGCTGGAGGAGGCCGAACAGTGGTATCGGCAAGATCTGGCCCTGTCGGAGCGGCGGGGGGCCTGGATGGACATGGCCGCCACCCTTCACAACCTGGGCCATGTGGCCCTGGAACAGGGCGATCTGGACCAGGCCCGCCGGTACTTCCTGGAAAGCCGAGACCTCTACGGGGCCTTCCAGTTGGCCGAATACGTCCAAGAGGAGGAGGAGATGATCCGCTACATCGACTCCCTCCGGGCACCCCAGGCCAGCGGAGTCGACCTCTAACAAACCTCTTATATTTTCCAGCCCTTCGCGACTTGCCAAAACCCCACAAGCCGAGTATAGTAGGGAATGGTTAGCACTCGGAGGGTGTGAGTGCTAGCCGGCGATGCCGTGACAATGCCTTTCCATGACCACACACCGAGTTCCACCCGAATCGACAGAAGGAGGAGAGGTATCCATGAAGCTCAAACCACTGGGGGATCGACTGGTCGTGAAGCCCATTGAGCAGGAAGAGCAGACCGCCTCCGGCATCTACCTGCCCGAGACCGCGAAGGAGAAGCCCCAGCAGGGTGAGGTCATCGCGGTGGGGCCCGGTGCCCGGAACGAGAAGGGCGAGCGGATCCCCATGGACGTGAAGCTGGGGGATGTGGTGCTCTACGCCAAGTACGCGGGCACGAACGTCAAGCTGGAGGGGGACGAGCTCCTCATTCTGCGGGAGAACGACGTCCTGGCCATTGTGGAGAACGGCCGCCGGTAACCTCCCGAGCCGCCCTCCGTGGGCCCTGCAAGGGACGGGGGGTGGAGGTTCTCGAGAGCAGGCATCGACAGAGCAGGCAACGACGACGGACACGAACGGGTAAGCAAGCAGCAGGAGGATGATCCTATGGCGAAGCAGCTGGTGTTCAACGAGGAGGCCCGCCGACATCTGAAGATCGGCGTGGATACCCTGGCCAACGCGGTCAAGACCACCCTGGGCCCCAAGGGCCGCAACGTGGCCCTGGACAAGAAGTGGGGCAGCCCCAACGTCACCCACGACGGCGTCACCGTGGCCAAGGAGATCGAGCTGGAGGATCCCTTCCAGAACATGGGGGCCCAGCTCCTGAAGGAGGCCGCCACCAAGACCAACGACGTGGCCGGTGACGGCACCACCACCGCGACGGTGCTGGCCCAGTCCATCGTGGACGAGGGGCTGAAGAACGTGACCGCGGGCGCGAACCCCATGCTGCTCAAGCGGGGCATCGAGGCCGGCCGGGACGCGGTGGTCGCGGCCCTGAAGAAGATGGCCACCCCGGTCCAGAGCAAGGAGGAGATCGCCCAGGTGGCCAGCATCTCCGCGGCGGACACCCAGATCGGCGAGCTGATCGCCGATGTCATGGACAAGGTGGGCAAGGACGGTGTCATCACCGTGGAGGAGAGCAAGGGGTTGGAGTTCGAGACCGAGTACGTGGAGGGGATGCAGATCGATCGCGGCTACCTGAGCCCCTACTTCGTCACCAACCCCGAGCGGATGGAGGCCGAGATCGAGAACCCCTACATCCTGATCACCGATCGGAAGATCAGCAGCGCCCAGGACCTGATCCCCATCCTGGAGAAGCTGGTCCAGGTGGGCAAGCGCGACCTGGTGATCATCGCGGAGGACGTGGAGGGCGAGGCCCTGGCCACCCTGGTGCTGAACAAGCTGCGGGGTACCCTGAACGTCCTGGCGGTGAAGGCACCGGGCTTCGGCGACCGGCGCAAGGCCATGCTGCGGGACATGGCCATCCTGACCGGCGGCCAGGTCATCTCCGAGGAGGTGGGCCGCAAGCTGGACAGCACCCGGATCGAGGACCTGGGCCAGGCGGACAAGGTGGTGAGCACCAAGGACGCCACCACCATCGTCGGCGGCAAGGGCGATCCCGAGGCCATCAAGGGCCGCATTGAGGAGATCCGGGCCGAGATCGAGGTCAGCACCAGCGACTACGACCGGGAGAAGCTCCAGGAGCGGCTGGCCAAGCTGGCCGGTGGCGTGGCCATCATCCGGGTGGGCGCGGCCACGGAGACGGAGCTGAAGGAGAAGAAGCACCGGGTGGAGGACGCCCTGAGCGCGACCCGGGCCGCGGTGGAGGAGGGCATCGTGCCCGGCGGCGGTGTGGCCCTGATCAACGCCATCCCCGCGCTGGATGAGGTCCAGTTGGAGGGCGATGCCCAGACCGGTGTGGCCATCCTGCGCCGGGCCCTGGAGGAGCCCATGCGCATGATCGCGGAGAACGCGGGCCTGGACGGCGCGGTGGTGGTGGAGAAGGTCCGGCTCCTCCACCAGGAGGGCAAGCTCACCACCGGGTACGACGTGCTGCGCAACGAGTACGTGGACATGCTGGAGGCGGGCATCATCGACCCGGTGAAGGTCACCCGCAGCGCCGTGGAGAACGCGTGCTCCATCGCGGCGATGATCCTGACCACCGAGGCCCTGATCACCGACATCCCCGAGCCGGAGAAGACCCCGGCCGGCGGTGGCATGGACATGATGTAACCGTGTGAGGGAACGGAGCGGCCCGGGTAGAGCCCAGGGCCGACCGTTGAGGCGCCAGGGCCACGGCCCTGGCGCCTCGTTCTTTTTTCTTTCCGCCTCTCTCTGCCCCGCTGGGCCCCTCAGCCCCGGGCGGACTGTTCGTCGAGCTCCGGTTCCGCCAATGCCCCCTCCTCGGGAAGGCCCAGCGCCCGTCGCAGCACCCGCTGGAACACCGCCCGCTCCTCGGGCAGGAGCACCCGGGAGGATACCGGCTTGCCTTGCAGAACCGCCTGCCCCAGCCGGCTGTGGGCCAACATGCGCAGGTCCTCCTCCAGGGGGTCCGTCACCCGGTGGTCGTCCACCATCCGGCCGTCCCGCATGCGCAGGATGCGCCGGGTCACCTGGGCCACCCGGCGGTCGTGGGTCACCACCAGGATGGTGGTGCCGTGTGCCCGGTTCAGGTCCTCGAAGAGGGCCAGGAGCTCCTCGCCGCTCTGGCTGTCCAGGGAGCCGGTGGGCTCGTCCGCCAGGATGAGGGCCGGGTCGTTGGCCAGGGCCCGGGCAATGGCCACCCGTTGGCGCTGTCCTCCGGAGAGCTGGCTGGGCAGATGGTCCATCCGATCGGCCAGCCCCACCCGGGCCAGCAGCTCCCGGGCTCGTTCCCGGCGTGGGCCTCGGCCCATGCCCAGCCCCTGCATGGGGATCTCCACGTTCTCCAACGCGGTGAGGGTGGGCAACAGGTTATGGAGCTGGAAGACGAAGCCCACGGTCTGGGCCCGGAACCGGTCCACATCCTTCAGCCGGGCGAGATCCTCGCCCTGCACCCACACCTGCCCCTCGGTGGGTCGATCCAGAGCGCCCAGGAGGTTGAGCAGGGTGCTCTTGCCGCACCCGCTGGGCCCCATCACCGCGAGGAACTCCCCGGGGTAGACCTCCAGCGACACCCCGTCCAAGGCGCGGACCGCGGTGGGCCCACGACCGTAGACCTTGGTCAGGTTCTCGGTGCGGATCAGGGGCTCTGTGGACATGGGACACCCATCGGGGTGGGGCGGGCTCACGGGATCTCGATGTTCACAAACGCGGTCATTCCCCAGCGCAGGCGGCTGTCCAGGCGGTCGAGGGCGATCTCCACCGTGTAGTTGGTGCCCCCCTGCTCCGCCCGGCTGACCGGCGCGATGCGGGCCACCGTGCCCTGGAAGGTCTCCTCGGGCAGGGCATCGAAGGTGACCTCCACGGACATGCCCTCCTGGAGGAAGACCACGTCGGTCTCCCGCAGGTCGGTGGTCTCCACGTGCATGGCCCGGGTGTCTCCCAACAGGATCAGGGGCTGGCCGGCCCCGGCCAGCTCGCCGGGCCGGACGTGGATGCGCCCCACCTGGCCCTGGAAGGGCGCGATGACCTGGGTCTGTCGGAGCTGGGCATGGGCGTTGGCCAGCCCGGCGATGGCCGCCTCCACATCGGCCTGGGCCATGGCCAGGTCCTCCTCCGTGGGGGTGGCCAACAGGCGCTCCAGCGCGGCCTGGGCTCCGGCCAGCCGGGCTCGGGCCGCGTCCACGTGGGCCTGGGCGCCCGGCAGCCGGGCCCGGGCCAGGGCCACCGCGGCCTGGGCGGAACGCACCTGGGCCAGGGCAATGGCCCGCCGTTCCGGGGTGGGTCCCTGGACCTTCAGGTCGTATTGAGCCTGGGCCGCCTTGAAGGCCGCGGTGGCCTGTTGGAGGGCCAGGGCCTCGGGCCGAGCCGCGATGTTGGGGTCCCCTCGCACCTGATTGTAGGCCGCGGTGGCCTGGTTCAGCGCGGCCTGGGCCCTCTCCAGCTCGGCCTCGGCCAGCCTCCGCTCCGGCTCCGTCGGGTGGCTGATCAGCTCGTCGTACTGGGCCTGGGCAATGGCCAACTGGGCCTCTGCCTGCGCGAGGGCGGCCTGGGCCTCCTGGAGCTGGCCTTCGGCCTGGGCCAGCGCGGCCTGGGCCCCGGCCACCTCGGCCCGGGCGGCCGCGACCTCGGCCTCCGTGGGGCCGGCCTGGACCTTGTCGAACGCGGCCCGGGCCTGGGCCAACCGGGCCCGGGCCTGGGTCACCTGGGCCTCCAGTGTCCGGTTCTCCAGCTCCAACAACAGATCTCCGGCCTGCACCCAGTCCCCCTCGGCCACATGGATCTGGGCCACGGTGCCGCCCACCTGGGTGCTCAGGTTGGCCCAGCGCCTGGGCACCAGCCTTCCCGAGGCCCAGACCACGCTCTCCAGATCCTCCGGGGGCGGCTGTGCCTCTGCCGTCTCCCGGGGCTGCCCGGGCCGGGTCTCTTGGGAGGGGCCGTAGGTGGTGTACCCCCACCATGCGGCCCCGGCCACCAGGAGCCCGGCCAGGATCAGGCCCATCAGCCGTCGCATGATCTCTCCCCCTTGCCTCATTCGTAGCGCAGGGCCTCCACGGGCTGGAGGCCCGCGGCCCGCCAGGCCGGGTAGACACCTCCCAGGAGGCCCAGGACGAGGGCCACCCCGGCTGCCTGGGCGAAGGTGAACACGTCCCACACCGGGCGCAGGAGTGCCCCGAAGTAGGGCAGGGCGGTGGCCAGGGTCAACAGCCCCACCCCCAGGGCCGAGCCCAGGAGGGCGGAGAGGAGACAGAGGTAGAGGCTCTCCTCCATGACCTGGCCCAAGATCCGGCCACGGGCCCAGCCCAGGGCCCGCAGGGTGCCGATCTCCCGGGTGCGCTCGTGGATGGACATGACCATGGTGTTGGTCACCACAATGCCGCCCACGATGATGGCCAGCAGGCTGATGGCCCCGGCCATGGCCTGGGTCTGTTGGATGTCGTTGGTGTTCTGGGCGAACTCGCTGCTCAGGCTGGCGCTCACGTCGGGGAAGCGGCGCCGGATGGCCTGGCGGACGGCCTCCGCGTCCTCGGGCCGATCCACATCCACGAAGAGGTAGCTCACGGAGCGGGGGCGGTTGAACAGCCGCTGGGCCTCCCGCAGGGCCAGGATGCCGCCCACCTCCTCCCAGGCCACCCCGGTCTCGTAGATCCCCACCACCCGGTAGCGGTTGCCCAGCACCTCGATGGTGTCCCCGGCCTGGAAACCGTAGTCCTCGGCCGCGCTCTTGCCCAGGAGGATCTCGTTGGGGCGTCGGATCCCCCGTCCCTGGATGAGGCGGTAGTGGCGCATGGCCGGCGAACCGGGATCGATGCCCAGGACGATGAAGAGGGGGAAGTTCTCGGACATCTCGAAGCCCAGGACCACCGGGCTGACGGCCTGCACATGGGGCATGGCCCGGATCGCGGAGACCATCCGCTCGTCCAGGGCGCTCAGGCTCATGTCCGGCACGTCCTTCTGCATCACGGTGATGGAACCCGGTGTGCCCGAGCCGGCCAGGTTGTTGAGCTGTTGGATGAAGCCGTTGGTCAGGCCGCCCAGCATGACCAGGGTGGCCACGCCGATGCCGATGCCGGTGGCGGCCACCAGGGTGCGCAGGCGTCGTCGCCAGAGGTTGCGGAAGGCCGCGGGGCCCACCCGGCTCAGCCCTCCCGCCGCGCCGTCCCCGCCCCCACCCTCGTAGCGCAGGGCCTCCACGGGTTGGAGGCCCGCGGCCCGCCAGGCCGGGTAGACACCCCCCACCAGGCCCAGAACCCACGCGGTGCCCAGGCCCTGGGCAAAGACCTTCGGCGTGTAGACGCCCACCAGCATGGCCCCCACACCCGGGGCCCGGGCCGCCAGCTCCGTCAGCGCCACGCCCAGGACCGCCCCGGCCAGGCCGCCTCCCAGGCTCAGGGCCATGGACTCGGCCAGGATCAGGGCCAACACCCGGGCCCGGCTCCAGCCCAGGGCCCGCAGGGTGCCGATCTCCCGGGTCCGCTCCAGAACGCTCATGATCATGGCGTTCATCATGCCCAGGCCGCCGATGAGGATGGCGATGCCCGCGACGCCCAGGGCGAACCCCTCCAGGATCTCGGACCACTGTTGGTTGGACTCCAGGGCACCGGTTCGGCTCACCTTCAGATCCCGATCCAGGGCCTGGATCCGCCGGATGACCGGCTCCACCTCCTGGCCTCGCCGTAGCCCCACCTGGAAGAGGCTGACCCGCCGTTCCTTCTTGGCAATGGCCTGGGCATCCTCCAGCACCACCACACCGCCCGATTCCTCCAGAGCCTGGCCCGTCTCGTAGATGCCCACGATCTGGTAGGGACGGCCGTAGAGGCGCAGGGTGTCTCCCACCCCCATCTTCAGGGACTCGGCAGCCCGACGTCCCAGCACCATCTCCCCGGATCGGCGCAGGCCCCGACCTGCCACCACGTTGTAGTGGCGGAGGGCCACACTGTCGGGTTCGTAGCCGAAGATCAGCAGGAAGGGGAGCGCCTCGGTGGTCACCCAGGCGTAGACCCCCGGCTCCACCCGTTCCACGCCGGGCACCTGGCGCAGACGGTCGGCCAGGGTCAGGTCCAGGCTGCTGAAGGCGGGATCGATGGCGTTGGCCTGGGTCACCAGCAGCTCGTTCTCGCCGCCGGCCACCACGGTCGCGTAGTTCTGGGCCAGCCCCTGGGCGATGGCTCCCAGGGAGATGACCGCGGCCACACCCACCCCGATGCCCAGCAGGGTGAGCAGACTGCGGATGGCCCGGCGTCTCAGGTTGCGCAGGATCATGCCATCCCCTCTCCTGGAGACCCGCGCCGATGGCCGCCATGGGGCACGGACAGAGGCCGAACGCCTTCGTTACCACCATAGTCCCGGAATATCCGGATGTCAAGGCCGGATCGCCCGCCTGCCGGGTCCGCCACATGGCCCCCGGGACATTCCCCACACACGGGGGCCCACCATCCCGGCCTCCGTGATCTCCGGGCCCGGCTCCGGTGGACACCGGAGGACCGGGCCGATATAATGGAGGCCGTCCCACCGCTTCGGCCGCCGTGTCCTCCGCCTCCGGGAGGCGTGGATGGGCCGGGGCATCGAAGGCACACCCGCGAACCGCTCTCGAACCACCCGCAACCACAGGAGTGCGACCATGCCCATGAAGGCCGATTACATCTGGATGAACGGCGAGCTCCTCCCCTGGGACCAGGCCACCGTCCATGTCTTCACCCATGCCCTCCACTACGGCAGCAGCGTCTTCGAGGGCATCCGGGCCTACGAGACCCGCCACGGGCCGGCCATCTTCCGGGGGCCGGAGCACTTCGAGCGGTTGCTCTATAGCTGTAAGGTGGCCCGCATCCCCTCTCCCCTCACGGTGGACGAGTGGATGGAGGTGACCCGACAGGTCCTGAAGGCCAACGGCCTGGGCAGCGCGTACATTCGCCCCTTGGTCTTTCGGGGCTACGAGACCTTGGGGGTGGACGGGCGGAGCTGTCCGGTGGAGGCCATCCTGGCCGCGGTGCCCTGGGGCCGTTACCTGGGGCCCGAGGCCATCGAACAGGGGGTGGATGTCCAGGTGAGCAGTTGGCGGCGCATGGCCCCGGACACCCTGAGCGCCATGGCCAAGATCGGCGGCCAGTACGTGAACAGCCAGAACATCGTCATGGAGGCCCGGGACAACGGCTTCGTGGAGGGGATCGCCCTGGACGTCCACGGCTACGTGAGCGAGGGCAGCGGGGAGAACATCTTCGTGATCTACAGGGGCGTGCTCCACACCCCACCCCTGTACAACAGCATCCTGGGCGGCATCACCCGAGACTGCGCGGTGACCATCGCCCGGGATCTGGGCTACCCGGTGAAGGAGACCACCATTCCCCGGGAGATGCTCTACCTGGCGGACGAGATCTTCTTCACCGGCACGGCCGCGGAGATCACCCCGGTCCGCTCCGTGGACCGCCTGCCCGTGGGCGACGGACGCCGGGGGCCCATCACCCAGGCCATCCAGGAGGTCTTCTTCGGCATCGTGGAGGGCACCCACCCGGACAAGTGGGGTTGGCTGACCCCGGTGGAGTGAGCCAGCGACCACCCCAGGGGGCGGGGGAAATAGGGTGAGATAGGGAGGGCGGAGAGCCGGCCTCTGTCACCGATCGTTTCCCCCGACCTTTTCCACCACCAGGAAGTGGCTCAGGCCCAGGCCGGCCAGGGCTGTGGCCTCCAGCCCGTAGGTGATCCGCCGGATCCAGCGCCCCAGGGTTGGCAGGCGGGCAGCCAGGTTGTCGTAGCCCGGGAAGATGGTGGCCAGATGGCACACCCGTACCGGCTGTCCCCGGAAGAGGGACAACAGCCCCCGTCGGGTGTAGGCCCGGACGTGGGGGGCCAGGTGCCCACGCACGGGGTCGGGGAGGTAGTTGACCAGGGGGATGTTGCCGAAGATGTACTTCCCCCGCCAGTATATGCCGTGGGTCTCGAAGGGGTAGAGGCGGTTGGGAACGAAGACGATGGCCCGTCCCCCGGGACGGAGGACCCGGACCATCTCTCTGGCCGCGGCCCGGTCGTCGGCCACATGCTCCAACACCTCGTGGCTGAGCACCAGATCGAACACCCCATCGTGGTAGGGCAGTGCCTCTCCCCGACCCAGGAGCAGGTGGGCGCCCGCCGCGTTCTCCCGGGCTCGTTCCAGATATGTCCCCTCGATGTCCACCCCGTGGACCTCTGGCACGTGCATCTGGAGGGCCCGCACGTACAGGCCCACTCCACAGCCGTCCACCAGGATCCGGGCCAGGGGCCGAGGTGCCCAGTCCAGGATCCGGCGCAGACGACGTTCCTGGCCGGCCCGCCACACGAAGGAGGGATTGCCCCGCACCGCGGCCCGGCTCTCCGGGGATCTCTCCCCTCCACGTGGGCTCATGGCTGCTTTCACCTCTCCTCCACAGATGCTTCCCCGTCTCCGGGCGTCCTCATGGTGCCACCACCATGCCCACATGGATGGCCACCGTGCCGAACATCCGGCGCTGGAAGAAGACATGGGCCAGGCCGGCCCGTTCCATCCGGTGGGCCAGCTCCTGGGGCTTCAGAAAGTGGACCGTGCTCTGGGGCAGATAGGTGTAGGCGTCCCCTGCGGGGCTGAGGAGCCGCCCCAAGGCGGGGATCACCTTGAGGAGATGGAAGCGCACCAGGGGCTCCAGCAGGGCACTCTCCGGGGGCGTGGTCTCCAGACAGACCACCCGTCCCCCGGGCTTGGTGACCCGCACCTGCTCCCGCAGTGCCCGGTCTACGTCGGCCACGTTGCGCAGGAGGAAGCCGCTGGCCACCGCGTCGAAGGTGGCGTCTGGGAAGGGGAGGTCCAGGGCGTCTCCCTGGACGAAGTGGATGCGGCCGGACGCCTTGTGGCGGCCGTGGGCCATCATCTCGTAGGTGAAGTCGCAGCCCACCGCGGTGACAGAGGGATGTCGGCGCACGGCCTCCGCGGCCAGGTCCCCGGTCCCGGTGCCCACGTCCAGGAAACGGCCGTGGGGCGGCAGATCGCACAGCCCGATCACCTCTCTGCGCCAGTACACATCCTGATATCCGGTGATCAGCCGGTTCAGGAGGTCGTACGTGGGCGCGACGGCCGCGAACATCCGGTTCACGTACCGGGGCTTCTCCTGGGGAGGTGGCAGGGTGCTCATGGCTGTGGACATCGTCTCTGGGTAGGGTCGCCGCACACGGCAGCCCTTCGGATGGCCGACCTCCATCCATTGTACCATGGCTTCCTGGGAGGGCCAGGAAAGGCAGGGCGGGCACAGTGGGCCATGGGCGCCCCCAGGGGCACCCACGGTGGGACATCGTCCAGGGGGTATTGTGTGGGCTGGGGCGGAGGTGTCCCCCGGCCCAGGCGCGCACTGTACGCTACAAACGCGACTTGAACGGATCGCCCGTGTTCGTGTACCATGGAACCGATGTCGCCTGGCATGCGGCGGTGCACACCGAGCCTCAGGAGAAGCCATGGCCCACGCCCCAAGCTCCCATTCCCAGCCCCACGACACGGCCCTGGAGGACGCGAGCCGGGCCCTCCACTTCGACGCGCTGGTGATCGACGGCCATTGCGACAGCATCGGCGATCAGCTCGAGGGGCGGCGTTGGCTGGGCGACCGCAGCCAGGAGGGCCATCTCGACCTGCCCCGCATGCGAGAGGGCGGGGTGGATGTCCAGTTCTTCGCCTGCTACGTGCCCGTGCCCTATCAACGCCACGCCCCGGTGACCCATGCCATGGCCCGGCTGGACCAGCTCCTGATGCTGGAGGAGACCCTGGAACGGGAGTTCGTCCTGGTGCGCCGAGTGGAGGACATCCTGCGGGCCAAGGCCGGCGGCAAGCTGGCCGGTATCGCCGGCCTGGAGGGCGCCGAGGCCCTGGACGGCGAGCTCGGGCTGCTGCGCCAGTACTACCGACTGGGGGTGCGGAACCTGGGCCTGGCCTGGAACTATCGGAACCCGGCCTGTGACGGCGTGGCCGAGCGCCGTACCGGTGGCGGCCTCACGGAGTTCGGCGTCCAGGTGGTGGAGCTGTGCAACGAGCTGGGCATCCTGATCGACCTGAGCCACCTCTCCCCGGCCGGGGTGGAGGACGTGCTCACCATCACCCAACATCCGGTCATCGCGAGCCACAGCAACGCGGCCGCGCTCTGCGACCACCCCCGCAACCTGACGGACGCCCAGATGGAGGCCATCGCGGCCACCGGCGGCGTCATCGGCGTGACCTTCGTGAACACCTTTCTGCGCCGGGAGGACCCGGAACAGGCCAGTCTGGAGGATGTGATCGCCCACATCGCCCACATCATCCAGGTGGTCGGAGAGGACCATGTGGGCCTGGGCAGCGATTTCGACGGCTGCACCCCGCCCCGGGACCTGGCCGACGTCACCCACTACCCCGCGATCACCCAGGCCCTGTGGGCACAGGGATTCTCCGAGGCGACCATCCGCAAGATCTTGGGAGGCAACTACCTGAGGGTATTGGAGCAGGTGATCGGTTGATGCCGGTTGAGCAGGAGACGAGTCCAGAGCCCATGACCCAGCAGGAGTCTCGTCCGCCGACGCCCGCGGAAGGGCCTGCCCGCCCCGCCCCCTCGCCACGGCCCGTGGGCCCGCGGGCGCCCCGAGGCACGGCGCCCGCGCCGGGGGCAACCGCCTTCCCGCCCTACTCCACCTGGGATCCGGCCACGAAGCGCATGGTGGTGGCCTTTCTGGTCCTCTTCGGCGCGCTGCTGCTCTGGGTCAGCCGGCCGGTCCTCCCCTTGGTGATCCTGGCCTGGATCATCTCCTATCTGCTGAGCCCTGTGGTGGACACCTGCCAGCGTTTCCGGATCCCACGCTGGGCCAGCACAGTGGTCCTGTACGCCCTCTTCCTGGTCATCCTGATCCTCACCCCGGTGCTGTTGGTCCCGGTGTTGTTGGACCAGCTCCAGGCCCTGGTGGTGCCCAGCGTCCCCACCACGGCCTTCCAGCTCTTCCAGGCCCTGCAGACCTGGGTGGCCAATCTGCCCACCCAGGTGGAGGTCCTGGGCATCCAGATGAACATCGAAGGGGTGGTCCGAGAGCTCCAGGCCACGGTGAGCGGCGAGATCGCCCCCCAGATCTTGCCCAGTTTCCAGGACCTGTTGAACACCTTCAACCAGCTCATCACCACCACCACCAGCCTGGTGGGCAGCACCGCGGTCATCAGCCTGACCGTGGTGGGGGGCATCTTCAACGCGCTGCTCTTCCTGCTCTTCCTCTTCTTCCTCAGCCTCTACATGACCAAGGACGCCCCCCTGTTCGGGGAATACGTCCAGAGCCTTTTCCCGCCCCAATACCAGCCCGAGGCCCACCGTCTCCTCCGGGAGATCGGGCGCATCTGGCACGCGTTCTTCCGGGGACAGTTGGCCCTTTCCACCATCATGGGGCTGGCAACCTGGGGGGTGTTGAGCGCGTTGGGCATGCCCGGTGCCCTGATCCTGGGCATCCTGGCCGGCGTGTTGGAGGTGATCCCCAACGTGGGCCCGGTGCTGGCCATGATCCCCGCGGTGATCGTGGCCCTGATCCAGGGAAGCACCACCCTGGACCTGGGCAACCTCCAGTTCGCCCTGCTGATCATCGGCGTCTACTTCGTGCTCCAACAGCTGGAGAACCAGCTCCTGGTCCCCCGGATCATCGGCAGCAGCGTCCACCTGCATCCGGTGGTGGTCATGTGCGGGATCCTGGTGGGGGCCAGCGTGGGCGGGATCCTGGGCGCGTTCCTGGCCGCGCCCACCATCGCCAGCGGCCGGGTCATCGGCCGCTACCTCCATGCCAAGCTGCTGGACCAACCGCCCCCCTTCATGGTGGAGGCGCCCGGCCCCCCGGCCGCGGACCAGGTGGTCCACCGGACCGTGATCCAGTTGGAGGAGAGTCCGGCCCGGCGGGAGGAAGCCCCCCCAGAGGCAGAGGAGCCCGGCGCTGCCGGGGCGGGTTCTCGCCAGGGCAAGCCCGCCACCGCGTGAGACCCAGAGGACCTCGGATCGGGCCTCCTGTTCCGGGGGACCTAGGCCCTATCCGGAACGGCCCACCCGTGCCGATCGAGCCACAAGGACCCGTCGCCGAGGTGGCGGATCCCCATCTGCCCGAGGAGCGAGCCATGGACCGCGAACGCCCGACCATCTACATGGACCACTCGGCCACCACCCCGGTGCGTCCCGAGGTGCTGGAGGCCATGTTGCCCTACTTCGACGTCCACTACGGCAACCCCTCCAGCATCCACGGGGTGGGGCGCAAGGCCAAGGCCGGCCTGGACGACGCCCGACGAACCCTGGCCGAGATCCTGGGAGCCCGGCCGGACGAGATCGTCTTCACCGGCTGCGGCACCGAGGCGGACAACGCCGCCCTGCGGGGCATCGCCCTGGCCCGTCGAGCCCAGACCGGCGCCAGCCGGATCGTCACCACACCGGTGGAGCACAAGGCCGTGCTCCACACCGCCTACGACCTCCGAGACCACTTCGGCTTCCAGCTCACCCTGGTGCCGGTGGACGAACACGGCCTGGTGGACCCGGAGGACGTGGCCCGGGCCCTGGCAGCGGGCCCCGAGGTGGCCCTGGTCAGCGTGATGTACGCGAACAACGAGATCGGCACGGTGGAGCCCATCGCGGAGATCGGCGCCCTCTGCCGGGAACGGGGTGTCCCCTTCCACACCGACGCGGTCCAGGCCGCGGGCAAGCTCCCCCTCCAGGTGGACCCGCTGAACGTGGATGCCCTGAGCGTCAGCGCCCACAAGTTCTACGGCCCCAAGGGGGTGGGGTTCCTCTACCTGCGCCGGGGAACGCCCTTTCACCCCTTCATCACCGGGGGCAGCCACGAACGGGGCCGCCGGGCCGGCACCGAGAACGTGCCCGGCATCGTGGGCATGGCCCGGGCCCTGGCCCTGTGTGAGAGCGAGCGCACCCAGGAGGGAACCCGGCTGCGGGCCCTGCGGGATCGCCTCATCGGCGGCATCCTGGAGAGCGTGGAGGGCGCCCGGCTCACGGGACACCCCAGCCGACGCCTGGACAACCACGCGAGCTTCGTCATCTCGGGCGTGGAGGCCCAGGGAGTCCTCATGGGGCTGGACCTGGCCGGCGTCGCGGCCAGCAGCGGCAGCGCCTGCACCAGCGCGTCCCAGCGCCCCAGCCACGTCCTGGAGGCCATCGGCGTGCCCCCCACGGACGCCGTGGGCGGGCTGCGCCTGAGCCTGGGCCACAGCAACACCCCCGAACAGGTGGAGCACGTGCTGGAGCACCTGCCCCGGATCGTGGGACAGCTTCGGGGCACTGTGCCCATCGCCCTCTGACCACGCTCCATGAAGGGTCCCCTCGTCCGTCGCCGTCTCCTCGACCTGGGCCTGGGCTTCCTGTGGCGTGTCCTGTGGCTGGAACGCTTCTTCCTGCCGGTGCTCCTGTGGGTCCTGGGAAGCTGGGCCCTGGCCCTGACAGCCACCCTCTGGGGCTACATCCCGCTCTACATCGGGCGCCTGGTCTTCTCCCCCCAGGACGTGCGCCACATCCTGCTCACCACCGCCCTGGTCACCCTGTTCGGGGGAGGGTACCTGCTGCGTCGTGTCCTCTCCGTGCGCTCTCTGTTGGACCACGCGGTGCCCATCTCGGGACGGGTGAGCCGGGTGGCCCGGCGGCCGTTGGCCTTCCAGGTGGAGTACTTCTTCACCTACCAACACCAGTCCTACACCGCGACGGCCACCGTCCGACGTCATCGGGTGTACGAGCGACACCCGGCACTCCGGCCCGGCCACACGGTGACCGTCCTGGTCCACCAGTTCGATCCATCCCGTTCCCTGCTCCGGGAGCTCTACGAGCCCCTGGAAGGGTGAGGGAACGCACCCTGTCCCGAGACCGTCCACGGGATCCACGTCCCCTGTCCGACCCTGGGGCCGTCGAGTCCGCCATATGCCCCGCCCTCGTGTATAATGGGGCCGCGGTTTCATCTTCTCCGTGGCTGCCCACCCACCCTTCGGCCTTCAGGGAGAGACACACGGTGTTGAACCTGTTCAATCGCATGGTCACGGTGCTGCTATGGCTGCTCCTGCTCCTGGTGGCCGTCTACACCGCCATCGAACCCTTCACGGCCCTGGCGCAGGCCATGGCCTGGCTCCAGAGCACCCAGGAACAGCTCCGCTCCTGGCAGGACACCAATCCGTCCAACTTCCTCATCGCCCAGATCGCGGTGGGCGTGGTGGCTGTCCTGGTCTTCGGCAGCCTCCTCTGGTTCGAGCTGTGGCCCCGACGGCGGCGGGGCGTGCGGCTGCAGACCGCGGAGGGCGGCGTGGTGGAGCTGGACACCGAGAGCATTGCCCGCCGGCTCACCTGGCACCTGGACCAGCTCGCCGACGTGATCACGGTGGTGCCCACGGTCAAGGCCCGTGGGAGCCTGGTGGATGTGCAGTTGGAGATCGAGACCGCGCCGGACATCGACGTCCCCATGAAGACCGAAGAGGTGGTGGAGGTCACCCGGGAGATCCTGGAGCAGGACATGGGGCTCCGGCTGGGTAAGCTGGATGTCCGCATCCGCCATGCGCCCTTCGAGGAGGAATGGCTGGCATGAACCTTCCGGCCCCGCCTCCGGGTTCGGCCCGCCCAGGGGAACCCAACGGCCGCATCCCCGTGGCGAGCGCATCCCTCTCCCTGGCCGGGCTGGTGGAGAGCCTGCTCTTCGTGGCCGACGAACCGGTGCAGCCGAGCCAGTTGGCCCAGGCCCTTCGGGTGGAGATCCAGGCCGTGGAGGTCGCGCTCCACGAGCTGGCCGAGACCTACGTGGCCCGGGGGGCCGGTCTGCGCCTGTTGCGCCAGGGGGGGCGGGTCCAGCTCGTCACCCATCCGGCCGCGGCCCAGGCCGTGGAGGACTTCCTCAACCTGGACCTGTCCACCCGCCTCAGTGGACCGGCCCTGGAGGTGCTGTCCATCGTGGCCTACCGCCAGCCCGTGACCCGGGCCCAGATCGAGGCGGTCCGAGGCGTGGACTGCTCCGGCGTCCTGCGCAAGCTGCTCCACCTGGGCCTGATCCAGGAAGTGGATCGCCTGGAGGCTCCCGGCAGGCCCATCCGATATGGGATCACAGACCAGTTCCTGCGCCACTTCGGTCTGACCAGTCTGGACGAACTCCCTCCCCTCCCTCCGGAGGACGCGGCGCAGTTGGACCAGGCCCTGGCCCTCGGCCTGGAGCCGGAATCCTCCGGGGATCCCTAGCCCGGGCCCATCGACCCCCCTCCTGTCCGCGCAGCCCGGTACGGATACAGCACCGATACAGATCGAGGACCGTGTGGAGCCGGGATGCCCCCGGGCGACTTTGACAAAGCGCCGGCCCGTGTGGTACCCTGTCTCCAATGTGCATCGGTCCTGGCGGAGCGTCCCGCTCCGGGGGGCCGTGCTTGACAACCACACAGCGTTGCTCTTATCCAGAGAGGGGGGAGGGACCGGCCCGATGATCCCCCGGCAACCTGCTGGAGTCCCGGTCTTCGGTTGCCATGGAGAGCGCCCGATCCAGGGAACCGGCCTGCCTTCGGCAGGCTCCAGGCTCCGTGGACCGGCGTCCATGGCCACTTGGGTTCCAGTTTCGGTGCCAATTCCGTCAGCCCACAAGGGGGGCTCCGCTCCCCGGGCTGGAAGATGAGAGCGGACGTGGCCCACATCCCAAGATGCCGCTCGTCCCTCCTGGAGAGAGCTTCCAGGGGGGACTTTTTTGCCCGGGGATCTCGGGGTTGGCCCCCAGGGGGCCGGGGCGGCTCGTCTGGGGGCCCTGGGGCAGCCTTTCAACATCGCCACAGGATGGAGCGACATGGACCAGCGACATGTGCGGACAGTCTTCTGGGAGGACCACCAGGTCAAGCTCATCGACCAGCGGGTCCTCCCCCATCGCTTCGAGATAGCGGCCTTCGACACGGTGGAGGGGGTGGCCCGGGCCATTCGGGAGATGTACGTCCGAGGGGCTCCCGCCATCGGCGCGACCGCGGCCTTCGGCATGGCCCTGGCCGCCCGGATCAGCCCTGCCACCACCCCAGAGGCCCTGTTGGCCGACCTGCGCCGGGCCAAGGAGGTGTTGGACGCCGCCCGCCCCACCGCGGTGAACCTGAGCTGGGCCACCGCCCGCCTGTTGGAGCTGGCCCAGGCCCTGGCCGACGCGGATCCGGACACCCTCCGCCAGGCCCTGTTGGACGAGGCCCAGGCCCTGGCCGACGAGGACGTGGAGATCAACCGGCGGATGGGCTTCCACGGGGCTCGGGTGATCCCCTCCAAGGCCAACCTGCTCCACCACTGCAACACCGGCCGCCTGGCCACGGTGGACTTCGGCACCGCCCTGGGAGTGGTCTACGCGTGCCAGGAGCTGGGCAAGGAGATCCACGTGTGGGTGGACGAGACCCGGCCCCGGCTCCAGGGGGCCCGGCTCACCGCGTGGGAGCTCATGCAGGCCGAGGTCCCCATGCACCTCATCGCGGACAACGCGGCCGGCCACCTGATGCGCACGGGCCAGGTGGATGTGGTCATCTTCGGCGCGGACCGGGTGGCGGCCAACGGCGATGTGGCCAACAAGATCGGCACCTACAAGCTGGCCGTGGTGGCCCGGGAGAACGGCATCCCCGTCTACTGTGTGGCCCCCACCAGCACGGTGGACCTGAGCCTGCCGGACGGGGACCACATTCCCATCGAGGAGCGGGATGCCACCGAGGTCACCCACGTCCAGGGCACGGCCGTGGCCCCGGAAGGCGCACCCGCCTACAACCCTGCCTTCGACGTGACGCCCCACCGCTACATCACCGGGATCGTCACCGAGGAGGGGATCTGCTATCCCCCCTTCACCGAGAGCCTGCGGGACGCGGTGGAGCGGGGGCGCCAGCGGGTGGCGGAGAACCGCCGCCGGCGCCTGGCCCGCCTGTTGGGCACGGAGAAGGGCCAGACATGAGCCGGTTTCGCCGTCTGTGTGTCTACTGTGGCTCCAACAACGGCATCCGCCCGGTCTACCTGGCCGCGGCCCAGGCCTTGGCCGCGGAGCTGGTCCGCCGGGGCATCGGCCTGGTCTACGGAGGCGGCAGCCTGGGCATGATGGGGGCGGTGGCCCGGGCTGTCCTGGAGCGAGGAGGAGAAGTGGTCGGGGTCATTCCCGCGCCGTTGGCCCCCAAGGAGATCTCGGGTCCTCCGCTGGGGGAGCTGGAGGTGGTGGACTCCATGCATGCCCGCAAGGCCCGGATGGCCGAGCTCGCGGACGGTTTCGTCGCCCTGCCCGGTGGCTTCGGCACCCTGGAGGAGCTGTTCGAGACCATCACCTGGGCCCAGTTGGGGATCCACAACAAGCCCATCGGCCTGCTCAACCCGGCCGGCTACTTCGATCCCCTGTGCCGTCTGGTGGACCATGCCGTGGCGCAGGGGTTCATCCGGCCCGAGTACCGAGATCTGTGGGTGGTGGACAGGGAACCGGGCCGCCTGCTGGATCGGCTGGAAGCCCATCGCCCGCCGGAACCCGCGGTGCAATGGATCCGACCGGAGGAGATCTGAGCTCCGGGGGGAACGTGCCGAGCCGGCCGCCCATCCCCCTGGACGACCCCAGACCGACCCCGGAGCCCGCTCCTGGCCTGGGGCTCCAGGGCTCGGCTCTCGGCCGTCCCCCTGGAGGGATAAGCTTGGGCCTGTCGGGAGCATTGCCCCTTGGGGGCTGCACCCTCCGCGACAACGGGTACAGAGGAGACACGGATTGCCCATGGCCATCGTCATCACAGGCTCCATCGCCTACGACTACCTGATGCGCTTTCCGGGCCGCTTCACAGACCACTTCCTGCCGGAGAAGCTGCACAGCCTGAGCGTCAGCTTCCTGGTGGACTCCATGGTCCGCCACCGGGGTGGGGTGGCCCCCAACATCGCCTACTCCATGAAACTCCTGGGCGGCGACCCGGTCATCCTGGGCACCGTGGGCCAGGACTTCGGGGACTACCGGCGATGGTTGGAGGAGAACGGCCTCCGTACCGAACACATCGTCGAGATCCCAGAGGAGTTCACCGCCAGTTTCTTCGTGAGCACGGACCAGGACCAGAACCAGATCGCGAGCTTCTACACCGGGGCCATGGCCCACGCGCGGCACCTCTCCCTGGCGGATCGGGGCCTCACCGACGCGGACCTGGTGGTCATCAGCCCCAACGACCCCCAGGCCATGCTCAACTACGCGGAGGAAGCCCGGGCCCTGGCCATCCCCTATGCCTACGATCCCAGCCAACAGACCGCCCGGCTCAGCGGCGAGGCGCTTCGCCGCAGCATCCAGGGGGCCACCTACCTGATGGTGAACGAGTACGAGCTGGCCCTGATCCAGGAGAAGACCGGCTGGGACCTGGACCGGCTCCGCAGCCAGGTGGCGGTGTTGGTGGTCACCGAGGGGGAGCGAGGCAGCGTGATCTTCCACGGCAGCCAGGCCCTGCGGGTCCCGCCCGCGCCCCCGGAGCGCATCGCGGAGCCCACCGGCGCGGGGGACGCCTACCGGGGCGGCTTCCTCGCGGCCCACAGCGCCGGCCTCCCCCTGGAGGTCTGCGGGCGGGTGGGCTCCCTGTGCGGGACCTACGTGCTGGAACACGTGGGGACCAACAACCATCGCTTCACCCTGGAGGAGTTCATCCAGCGCTACCAGGCCGTCTACGGCCCGGAACCCGAGCTGCGCCGGCTGGAGCCCGCGGCCCGACCGGAGGGCCTGCCCGGGCGGCCTTTCCGGGGTCCGTCACTCAGCCCATCGACCCACCATCCCAGATAGGAGCGACCATGAGCACCACCGTTCGACCCCTTTCCTACGACATCGCCGATATCGGCCTGGCCGACAAGGGCCTGGACCGTATGGAGTGGGCGGCCCGGGAGATGCCTGTCCTGGCCCTCATCGAGGCCCGTTTCCGGGAGACCCGGCCCCTGGAGGGCCTGCGCATCGCCGCGGCCCTCCACGTGACCACGGAGACCGCCAACCTGGTGAAGACCCTGTTGGCCGGGGGCGCGCAGGTGGCCCTCTGTGCCAGCAACCCCCTGAGCACCCAGGACGACGTGGCCGCCGCGCTGGTCAAGCACTACAACGTCCCCGTCTACGCGGTGAAGGGGGAGGACACGGAGCGCTACTACGCCCACATCCACGCTGTCCTGGACACCCGCCCCCACATCACCATGGACGACGGCATGGACCTGGTGGCCACCCTCCACACCCAACGCCAGGAGCTCCTGGACCACGTCATCGGCGGCACCGAGGAGACCACCACCGGGGTCATCCGGCTGAAGGCCATGGCCGCGCAGGCCAAGCTGCGCTTCCCGGTGGTCGCGGTGAACGACGCGCGGACCAAGCACCTCTTCGACAACCGGTACGGCACGGGCCAGAGCACCATCGACGGGATCCTCCGGGCCACCAACGTGCTGCTGGCCGGCAAGAACTTCGTGGTGGCCGGCTACGGATGGTGCAGCCGGGGCATTGCCATGCGGGCCGCGGGCATGGGGGCCCACGTGATCGTCACCGAGGTGGACCCCCTGCGGGCCCTGGAGGCGGTGATGGACGGGTATCGGGTGATGCCCATGGTGGAGGCCGCTCGGATCGGCCACATCTTCTGCAGCGCCACCGGCGACATCCACGTGGTGGACCGCCCCCACTTCCAGGTCATGCGGGACGGTGCCATCCTGGCCAACAGCGGTCACTTCGACGTGGAGATCAACCTGGAGGCCCTGGCGGAGATGGCCGTGGAGGTCAAGCGGGTGCGGGACTACCTGGACGAGTACACCCTGCCCGACGGCCGGCGCCTGTACGTGGCCGGCGAGGGGCGCCTGATCAACCTGGCCGCCGCGGAAGGCCATCCCAGCGCGGTGATGGACATGAGCTTCGCCAACCAGGCCCTCTGCGTGGACTACCTGCGCCAGCACGCGGCCACCCTGGAGAACCGGGTCTACTCGGTGCCGGAGCCCATCGACCGGGAGATCGCGGCCCTGAAGCTCCAGGCCATGGAGATCCAGATCGACACCCTGACCCCGGAGCAGGAGGCCTACCTGCACGAGTGGAGCATGGGGACCCACTGAGACCGGATCCCGTTCCCAGGAGCCGAGGGGGCTTCGCCGCTTCGGAGAGGCACCGAGATCGCCTTGAACCAGGAGGAGACTCCAAGATGAGCACCACCTTCATGACGGCCCCGTCCCTGCTCTTCACCAGCGAATCCGTGACCGAGGGCCACCCGGACAAGATGTGCGACCAGATCAGCGACGCGGTGCTGGACGCCATCATGGAGCAGGATCCCCACGGTCGCGTGGCCTGCGAGGCCGCGGTCAAGACCGGCTTCGTCATGCTGCTGGGCGAGATCACCACCACGGCCCAGGTCAACTACGACCGCCTGGTCCGCCAGGTGATCCGGGAGATCGGCTTCGACTGCAGCGACAAAGGGTTCGACGCGGAGACCTGTGGTGTGCAGGTGGCCATCGCCGCGCAGAGCCCGGACATCGCCATGGGGGTGGACCAGGCCCTGGAGGCCAAGGCCGGGGAGATGACGGATGCCGAGATCGAGGCCGTGGGGGCCGGGGACCAGGGCATGATGTTCGGCTACGCGTGCAACGAGACGCCCACCCTGATGCCCATGCCCATCTACCTGGCCCACAAGCTGGCCCGCCGCCTGGCCCAGGTGCGCAAGTCCGGCATCCTGCCCTGGCTGCGCCCAGATGGGAAGTCCCAGGTGACGGTGGAGTACAGCTACGGCAAGCCCAAGCGCATCCACACAGTGCTCATCAGCACCCAGCACGCGCCGGAGATCGAACAGGAGGCGATCCGGCGGGAGATCATCGAAAAGGTGATCGATCCCATCCTCCCCGGCCCCCTGGTGGACCGGGACCTGCGCGTCTTCGTCAACCCCACCGGCCGCTTCGTCATCGGCGGCCCCATGGGCGATGCCGGCCTCACCGGCCGCAAGATCATCGTGGACACCTACGGGGGGATGGGGCGCCATGGCGGCGGGGCGTTCAGCGGCAAGGACTGCACCAAGGTGGACCGCAGCGGCGCGTACGCGGCCCGTTGGGTGGCCAAGAACATCGTGGCCGCGGGGCTGGCCGACCGCTGCGAGATCCAGATCGCCTATGCCATCGGCGTGGCCCGGCCGGTCAGCGTGAACGTGGAGACCTTCGGCACGGGCCGGATCAGCGATGAGCGGATCGCCCAGCTCATCCACGAGTTCTTCGACCTGCGCCCCGGCGCCATCATCCGCGACCTGGACCTCAGACGCCCCATCTATCGACAGACCGCGGCCTACGGCCACTTCGGCCGCGACGACATCGATCTCCCCTGGGAGCGCACGGACCGGGCGGAGCTGCTGCGGGAAGCCGCCGGGCTCACCTCCCGGGAGCGGGTGACGGCCTGAGCGCCGCTCCCCCCGGCCCCACTGCCCTCCTCGGAAACAGGAGCCGACCCAGGCCGGTCATCTCCGGGAGCCACCCCTCCGGACAGGGCCGGCCTGGGGCCCTGTCGAGGAGGGACCCGGGCCTGGAGGCCACTCGGCCGCGGGAAACTCCACGGTGAAGGTGGTCCCCTGCCCGGGGGTGCTCTCCACCCGGATGTGTCCCCCGTTCTGTTCCACCAGAGTCTTGGCGATGTAGAGCCCCAGCCCCGCGCCGCTGCCCCAACCGCTCCCGGCCTCCTGCCGGCTTCGGGCCTTGTCCACCCGGTAGAAGCGGTCGAAAATGTGGGGCAGGTCCTCCGGTGGAATGCCCACCCCGGTGTCCGCGATCTGGATGCGGCACCGGCCATCGGCCTCGCCGGTGGAGAGAGCTACCTGCCCGCCCTCGGGGGTGTACTTGATCGCGTTGTCCACCAGGTTCACCACGATGGCCTCCAGCTGTTCCGGCCATACCTGGACCGGGGGCGTGTCCTCCGCCAGGGTGGCCTGGAAGGCCACGCCCTTGGCCTGGGCTCGGGCCGTCATCCCGGGCACCATGGCCCTCAGGATCTGGACCGGATGGACCGGCTTCGAGGGCGGCGGCGGGTCGGTGCTCTCCAGCCGGGAGAGATCCAACAGGGTATTGGCCAGCCGGGTCAGCCGATCGGCCTCCCGATCGATCTCCGCCAGGTAGCGTTGGGCCATGGCCGGGTCGGGCACGCTCTCGTTCACCAGGGCCTCGCTCCGCAGCTTGATGTTCGTCAGGGGGGTGCGCAGCTCGTGGCTCGCGTTGGCCACGAAGAGCCGCTGGCGCTCCAGGGTGTCCTGGAGCCGGGCGGCCATGTAGTTGAAGGCCCGGGCCAGTGCTCCCAGCTCGTCCTCCGCGTCGATCTGGACCCGTTGCTCCAGATCGCCTGCGGCCATGGCCAGGGCGGCCTGCTCCAGGCGGCGGACCGGTTCCACCAGCTGGCGGCTCATCCAGAGCCCCAGGACGGTCATCAGGAGCAACGCGGCCAGGCCGGTGAAAAGCAGGCTGCTCACGAGCTGTTGGGTGTGGGAGACCACCCGATCCAGGGGTTGGGAGAGCTGGACCAGCCCCAGGATCCGGCTGCCCTGCTGGATGGGGGCCGCCGCGAAGATCGTCCACTCCCCCGAGAGGGGATCCCGGCGGACATCATGCTGTTCGGTCCCACGCAGCGCCGCCTGGATCTCCGTCTGGTGGAACTGGTTTGGGATCTGATGGGGTGGGTAGTGGCTGTCGGCCAGCGGATGTCCTCGCGCATCCAGGATGGTCACCCGGGCATCCAGATCCTGGGCGAAGCTCTCGGCCACGTACTGGAGCCGGCCGTCGGGCCGGGCCGGGCCGGGCCGATCTCCGTTCCCCATGGTTCCCCGTGTCCCGGGGTTTCCGCGGCCACCCCGCAGAAGGCCCTCAAGGCCCTGGGCCCTGGGTCCCCACTCTGCCTCCTCGTCGGCTTCATCCTCCGGGTCGTCTCTCTCCCACTCCCCCTCGTCGTTCTCCTCCAGCTCGTGGCGTTCGAACTCCACCGCGTAGCCGCTGAGGGGATCCTCCAGGGCGTTCGCGGCCAGGAAGGCCTCGATCTCCAGGTTGTGTTCCGCTTCCTCCAGCTGCGCGGTGTAGATCACCTGGCCCATGCGGGCCAGGAGCAGCACCAGGGCCAGGAAGAAGACCAGCCCGAAGGACGCGACGAGACGGGCCCGGAGGCTGCGCCGCCAGGGCCGGGACAGCCACGCCCACAGAGAGCGGACCCCGACTCCGATCCCCTGCCGGGGGGGCTCGTCGCTCATGGTTCGTCGCCTCCCAACTCCTCCGGGGCCACCAGACGATAGCCCACGCCCCGAACGGTGCGGATCAGCCGAGGGGTGGAGGGATCGTCCTCCAGCTTCTCCCGCAGCCAGCGGATGTGGACGTCCAGGGTCCGGGGATCCCCGATCCAGTTCTCCCCCCAGACCCGATCCAGCAGATCTCCCCGTTTCACCACAGCCCCCTGGGCCTCCTGGAGCGCGATCAGCAGCTCGTACTCCCGTTGGGAGAGGTGCACGGGCTTTCCGTGGCGGAGCACCTGGTAGCGCCGCTTGTCGATGGTGATGGGGCCGATGGTCACCACCGGGTGGCTGGCCTGCCCACGGGCGGACTCCCGCATGAGCTCCATCCGCCGCAGGTGGGCGTGGATCCGGGCCAGCAGCTCCCGGAAGCTGAAGGGCTTGACGATGTAGTCGTCCGCGCCCAGCTCCAGGCCCAGCACCCGATCCATCTCGTCTCCCCGGGCGGTGAGCATCAGGATGGGCACGGCGCTCTCCTGGCGCAGGGTCTGGCAGACCTCCCAGCCGTGCTTCTTGGGCATCATCACGTCCAGGAGGATCAGATCGGGATTCTGCTCCCGGGCCCGGGTCAGGGCCTCCTCCCCGTCGTAGGCCTTGAGCACCCGGTAGCCCTCCTGTTCCAACTGGTAGCTCAGGGCCTCCACGATCATCTCGTCGTCATCGGCCAACAGGATAGTGGTGCGCATGGTCCCTTGCTCACGGTGAAGGCGTGTCAACGTCCAGGCCTGGGGACTCCCTGCCCTCAGGACGGGGGCCAGAGCCGGTGCCCCACCAGGAGGCCACCACGTCCCCGGTGACCACATATCCGGCGGATGCCCCCGGATGAGCGGTGTCCGTGCCTGTCAGTATAGCATGGCTGGCCCAGGACGAGGATGCAGGCCAGAAAGCTGGCGTCGTGGAGCCGCCAGTGCTTTGGGCCCGTGTATCTGCGCACACAGAAGCTGACGACCCGGAGCACAGACAGCAGCCACAGGCTCCCCGGCCCAGGGCCACGGCCACAGGCTGGTAGCTGGACGCAAAGGGCAGGAGCACCTGACGCGACCACAACGAACCCGGCCATGGAGAACTATGGCACAGGAGACGGCCGGACGGGTGAAGGCCAGGCCATCGGCGGGTTAAGAGCAGGTTAAAAGCGTGGGCGACCCGGTCGCGGGATCCAGGCCATCGGGCCGGCGCCCTCTCCAGGCACCCGGAGTTCCCTGCGTTTTCTGGAGGTTAACGTGATGTTAACCTGTTCCTCGGCCTGTATTAACCACGGCCGTCGGCCCCTCTTCTATATTGCAGAGGCGGAACAGGGGAGTTCCTCGAGGCCCCCTTCCTTCAACCGACTCCGTTTCTGAACCAAGCAGCGGTGATAGGAGGCAAACTGCCATGTATCGGCGACATCCTTCTGTGCCTGTTCGAACCGTGCCTGTTCGCATGCGCTTTGCCCTGTGGATCGGGGTGTGGCTCCTGGTGTGGGCCGCGGCGTGGACGGCGGTGGAGAGCCGGTCCGCGATGGCCGCGTCGTCCTCTCAGGGGCAGCAGATGGCCCCATTCCCGGGAGACTGGCAGGCCCCCCTCTGGGACGACGACGATGACGACGATCGGGATTGGGACGACGACGATGACGACGATCGGGACGATGATGACCGATACGACGACCGGGACCATGATGACCGATACGAGTACCGGTACGAGGATCGGGACGATGGCCGTCGGTACGACGACGATGGGCGGAGCGACGACCACCGGTACGACGACTCCTCGTCCCGGGACTCGGACGACGCCTATCGGTATCGAGGGTCGCAGAGCCAGCCGTCTTCCCAGCCCCAGGTCCGGCCTCGTCGGGGCTGGGAGGACGACGACCGGGCCTATCGAAAGGCCTATGGAGTGGTGGACAGCGTCCAGCCCGGCGGCCGGGGCACCTGGGTCATCGACGGCATCACCTACCAGGCCGACGCCTACACCCGGTTCGAGTCCCATGGGATGGTCATGGGCGTGGGCATGTGCGCGGAGGTGGAATATGTGCCGGGGAACCCGCCCCAGGCCGTGAAGATCGAGGCCAAGCCCGCCTGGGAATGCCGAGGGACGGCACCCCGTCCGGATTCTCGGGAGGGACGGTCGGAGCGGGACGATATCCGCCGCTCTGCCGGCGACCGATCGGGGAGCCCGAGCGCCCCGTCCGCTCGCCCTCCTGCCTCGACGTCCTCTGCAGCTTCTGGGGCACCCGCCACGGCGCAGGTGGCCGACCCAGCCGAGCCCGCTGTCCCGGAGATCGCTGTGGCGGAGATCAGGGGACCGGTCTACTACCGGCCTCGCCAGGGTGTGCTGGGCATCTGGGTGGTGGGCCGTCGTCCCTTCTTCGTGGGGCAGGACTCCACCGTGGGACCCCAGGTGGCTGGGCTGCGGATCGGCGATCGGGTCCAGGTGATCTACTATGTGGACGAGCACGGCCTCAACCGGGTCATCTGGCTGGGCAGTCCGTGAGGCAATCGGCCGGGTGGCCTTTCCCACACCGGCGTGATGGAGAGGGCGGCTCCTCGTGGTGTCGCCGACGGATCCATGCACACCAACCATAGAGCACGGAGGTGACGACGATGAAGGCAGTCCATGGAGGTCAACGGTTGCACAGGTACCGGATCTACCTGGCCGGCGTGGCTCTGGTCCTGGGGATGGTGCTCTTCCCGGCACCGGTCTCCCTGGCCCAGGCCCCTGCTCCCCAGGACGAGTGGCCCGAGTGGCGGGGCCTGGTGGAGCAGATGCCCAGCAACGGCCTGTTCGGCACCTGGGTCGTCGGCGGGCGTACCTTCACCGCGGACGCCGGCACCAAGTTCGAGCAGGAGCATGGCCTGCTCCAGGTAGGGGCCTGTGCCGAGGTGAAGTACCAGGTGATGGGCAACGGGTATCGGGCCATCGAGATCGAGAGCAAGGAGCCCTACAAGTGCGGCAGCAGCGGTGGCGGCGGCACCTCCTCGGGCAAGGTCTACGGCCTGGTGGAGCAGATGCCCAGCAACGGCCTGTTCGGCACCTGGCGCATCGGCGGTGTCGCCTACCAGGCCGACAGCAACACGTACTTCGAGCAGGAGCACGGCGCCCTGGCCGTGGGGGCCTGTGTGGAGGTCTACTACGTGGAGGGCACGCCTCGGCGGGCCACCAAGATCGAGACCAAGCGGGCCTACGAGTGTGGGGGCTCCGGCAGCGGTGGGGGGAGCTCCCAGGCCTACGGCGAGATGTACGGCCTCATCGAACAGTTGCCCGGCAGCGGCCTGTTCGGCACCTGGCGCATCGGCGGGATGTCCTTCGTGGTCGATCCGGGCACCCGATTCGAGCAGGAGCACGGCCCCTTCGCGGTGGGGGTCCTGGTGGAGGTGAAGTTCTACACGGATGCCAACGGCGTCCACCACGCCACCGAGATCGAGACCAAGTACTCGTGGGATCGACCCGGTGACGACGACGACTTCAACGGCATCTACGAGGGCTACGAGGGCCACGCCTACGGTGTGATCGAGTCCATGCCCAGCGGTGGGCTGTGGGGGATCTGGCGCATCGGTGGCGTGGAGTACCGGGCCACCCAGTCCACCCGATTCGAGCAGGAGCACGGCCCCTTCACGGTGGGGGCCCTGGTGAAGGTGAAGTACTACCTGGACGCGAACAATGCCCGGGTGGCCCGAAAGATCGAGACCGAGTCCAACAGTGGGGGGGTGATCACCCGGCCCAACCACTACAAGCTCTACGGTTTCGTGGAACAGATGCCCGCTGGCGGCTTCAACGGCGCCTGGGTGATCAACGGAGTGACCTTCATGGCCGACACCCGGACCCGGTTCGAGGAGAGCCATGGCGTCCTGGCCGTGGGGGCCTACGTGGAGGTGGAGTACACCCAGAACGGCGGCACGAACTGGGCCACCCAGATCGAGACCCATGTGCCGCCCGGCGCCGGCCCGAACCACCGGGTGGGACGCATTGAGTCCACGGGTACGGTCCGGGCCGCCTCCGCGACGGGGGCTGTCTGGCGGATCGGCGGGGTCGACTACCGGGTGACGTCGGCCACGGATCTGAACGACCTGAACGTGGCCCTGGCACCGGGCAACACTGCCCTGGTGAACAGCTACACCGACGCCAATGGCGTGGAGGTGGCCACCCGGATCACCGGCGTGAACTTCACCCATGCCGTCTACCTGCCGGTGACCCTGGCCCGCTGAACCCAGCCAGCCCCGTGTGGGAAGCCGTTCGCAGGGGCACCGGGCCGATACGGCCCGGTGCCCCTGCGCGATCTCCCTGTCCGTGTCCTTCGTGTCCCTCGCGAGGGGAAGAGCACAGAGGTCCGCCTATGAACCGTCTTCTACGTACCGGCTTGCTGTATGGCCTGCTCCTGGTGCTTGGGTCGGCCCTGATCCTCCAGGTGTTGGCCCTGGTCTTCGTCATCGGCCGCAACCCACCGGCCCCCCCCATCCCCTGGGACAGCCCCGAGACCGAGCGCCTGGCCCGGCGGGCGTGCATGGACTGCCACAGCTACGAGACCCACTGGCCCTGGTACAGCTATGTGCCGCCTGTGTCCCTGCTGGTGGTTCGGGACGTGATCGCGGGCCGCGATGAGCTGAACTTCTCCGCGCCCCAGGGGCTCTCGTCCCACGAGCTCCGGGAGGCCGTGGAGACCATCCTCGAGGGAGAGATGCCTCCTCCCCTCTACACCTGGCTCCGTCCCGAGGCCCGGCTGAGCCCGGAGGAACAGCAGCGACTGGTGGAAGGCCTTCGGCGCACCTTTGGATCGAGGTAAGGCGGGGTCCGGGCTTCCTCGGACCTCCTTCACCTGTCGTTAACCTGGTGTTCGCCCTCGGTTAACCCAGGCCCGGCCTGGTTGGGCTATGCTGGAGCCCAGGGAGGCCACCGAGCTTCCCCGGCTCTCTCCCCGGCGGGAGAGGTCGCGGTCGCCCGTTATCCCCATGGACAGAGGAGGTGAGCACACCATGACCGTGCGGACAACGACTCCACGTTCCCTGTGGGCGCAGCTCCAGGCCCGGCTGCAGGCGAACCTGACGTCCCTTCTGTTGGTGTTCGTGGCTCTGGGTTTTCTCTTCCTGTTGGCCGAGCTGCTGTGGACCAACCATACCGAAGGCATCCAGTGGGTTGCAGTGGGCGCGAGCATCCTGGGCGCGCTGTTGGGCCTGGTGGGGCTCTTCGTGGGGGGACGGCTTCGTGACGTGGCCGTGCTTCTCTTCCTGCTCCTGGCCCTGACCGGCCTGGTGGGGGTGGTGGAGCACAACGAGGCCCGGCTGGAGGCCGAGGGATTCGAGACCTCCACCCGGGTCCAGTGGTCGTCGGGCACGACCCTGGTGCGCTACACCTGGGACGAGGACGAGGAGGACGAGGAGGACGAGGGGGAGGAGGGCGAGGCACCGCCTCTGGCCCCCCTGAGCCTGAGCGGTCTGTCGGCCCTGGGAGCCGTGGCCCTGTTGGCGAAGGATCCAGAGGCGTGAGGCGAGCCCAGCCAGGCGCCGTCGCGAGAAGGAAGGGGGGCACGGCCATACCGGCCGTGCCCCCGTGGATCTCCCTGTCCAGATGCTCTCTTAGCGGCTCCGCTCACGGCTTCGGGGACGGGACCGCCCTCCGTTGGGCCGCCAGCTCATCCTCCAGCCGTTCCCGCTCCAGCTCCAGGTTCTGCTCGCGGACGGCCCGTTCATGGGCTGCGTCTCCGCTGGCCCCCTGGAGCCGTTGGCTCAGCTCCTCCAAGGTCTCGCCCCGGCCGTAGAGGACCAACATGTCTCCCTCCTGGATCCGGGTGTAGCCCCGGGGCGCGCCGATGTAGGTGCCGTCTGGGCGGAAGATGCCCAGGACCAGGATCCCCTCCTGGTTGAGCCGGCATTCGGCCAGGGTCTTGTCGGCCAGCCAGGAGCCGGGCTCCACGTGGAGTTCGGCCACCTGGAAGCCTCCGGAGACCTGGAGCAGGGCCTCGTAGTCCTTCACCTCCAGCCGGGTCCAGCGGCGCAGGGCCCGCTCGATCCAGCGGGTCAGGTAGCGGTCCACCCACCGGCTGGTTCCCAGGAACCAGAGGAGCCCCAGTCCCAGGAGCAGCCAGAGGACCCGGATGAACCGCTCCTGGGGCGACGCGGTCTCCACCAGGGTCAGGAGCAGGGAGGAGAACGCGGTGACGATGCCCAGGTTGCCCAGGAGCATGAGCCATAGGATGATCCGCCGCCGGACCGGATGGCGGACGATGTACTCGGATTCGGAGGTGGTGAAGCCCACGCCGGTGAAGGCCGAGCGGGCCTGGAACTGGGCGGCCTCCCGGGAGAGGCCGGTCAGGGTCAGGGCCACCGTGGCGATGCGGACCATCAGCATGGAGAGGGCGACGACCAGGAGGAAGGAGATCAGGGTGGTCATGGCCGACCCTCTCTGTCCAGGGGCTTGGGCCCTGAGGAGCTAGGACCGTCCCAGGGCCCGGGGCCGTTGTCCTCCCTCGGGCCGATGGTCTCGGCCGCCGTAGGGCGCGGGGATGTACTGCACCGAGGGACGGTGCTGGGCGGGCTGGGGGTAGAGGGCCATGAGCTCGTAGACCTCCTGGGGCATCTCGGTGGAGATGGGCAGCCCCAGGTTCCGGGCCTCCTCCACCATGATGGGGTAGTCGTGGGTCCACGTGCCGGTGGCCATGATCTCGGCCACCTGGGCTGCCTTCTCCGGGCCCATCTTGGGGGTCAGGATCTCGGTGACGGTGTGGGTCACCTGGGCGATGGCCTTGCGGGCCAGGTCGGCCATGATCAGGGTCTGGTCGTCCACATGGGCGATGGGCTTCTCCTCCACGGCCTTGACGATGCTGGCCGCGGCGAACTGGCCCAACTGGGGATCCACCGGGCCCAGGACCGCGTTCTCGTCCATGACGATCTCGTCCGCGGCCATGGCGATCAGGGTGCCGCCGGACATGGCGTAGTGGGGCACGAAGACCGTGACCTTGGCCGGGTGTTTGAGGAGGGCCATGGCGATCTGCTCCGCGGCCAGGACCAGCCCTCCTGGGGTATGGATGACGAAGTCGATGGGCACCTCGTCGTCCGTCAGCTTGATGGCCCGCAACACCTGTTCGCTGTCCTGGATGTCGATGTAGCGGGCAAAGGGGATGCCCAGGAAGCTCAGGGCTTCCTGGCGGTGGATCATGGCGATGACCCGGCTGCCTCGTTTCTTCTCGATCTCGCGCATCTTGCTGATGCGCTGGGCCAGCAACACCCGCTGTTGGATCATGGGCTGCAGGGCCGAGAGCAGGAAGAAGAGCCAGATGATGGAGATGAGGTCCATGGAAATCGTTCCTCCTTGGACATGGATGGGAGACGGTCGGCGCTCTGGAAGGTCCAGGGGCGGGATAGGGCACAGCGGCCTCCTGGCCCCGGCGCCCCGGCCTCTCCTGCCGGCGGTCCTCAGTAGGGCCAGTGTTCGTCCGGGTAGCTCCTGCGCTCCTCTCGACGGCGGAATATCCACACCAGGATGAGGCCGGCCATGAAGCCGCCGATGTGGGCCCACCAGGCAATGCCGCCGCCCGACTGGAGACTGGTGGCGCTCAGCGCGAAGAGGCCGTTCACCAATTGGGAGAGGAACCACAGGCCCAGGTAGAGGAGGGCCGGAATGGCCACGATCTCCACCCAGAAGAAGAGGGGGATCAGGGTGTACACGTAGGCCATGGGATACAGGACCAGGTACGCGGCCAGCACGCCGGAGATGGCCCCACTGGCGCCCACCGAGGGGATGGTGCTCGTGGGATCGGTGTAGATGTGGACCAGGGAGGCCGCCACCCCACACAGGAGGTAGAAGAGCAGGTACCGGAAGTGTCCCATGCGGTCCTCCACGTTGTCCCCGAAGATCCAGAGGGCCAACATGTTGCTCACCAGGTGCCACACCCCACCGTGCAGGAACATGGAGGTGAAGACCGGAACCCACCGCTCCAGGCCACTGCTGGCCACGAAGACCGCAGGCACCACCCCGTAGGCGCGAAAGACCTCGTCCAGCCGAGGTCCCTGGCCCACCTCCCAGAGGAAGACCAGGACGTTGAGGCCGATGAGGGTGTAGTTGACCAGCGGTGGCCGACGGGAGGGGACGTTGTCGAACAACGGGATCACGCGGCATACCCCCTGATGCTGCCAGACGGGAATCGGAAGGGTCGGGGAACGGGTCTCCTATTGTACCGGCCCTTGGAAGTGATGACAAATCCTCCTGGGTGGCCCGGGAACCTGCCCGGAAGCCGTGTCTCTCCCCTGGGGATGGGATGTCACCCAGGCGGAAGGCCGGCGCCCGCCTCCACCCGACGGCGCACCTGGATGCCCCGCCGCCCCAGCTCGGCCAGCAGATGCTCCGGAGGGATATCCCGAGCCGGGGAGAGGACCCCCCGGGCCTGGATCTGGCCTGTCAAGAGCATCCGGGCCACGATGCTCGCGGTGAAACCCACGGTCCGCTGCATGGCCAGGAAGCCGGTCTCCAGGTCGCGGAAGTCCACCAGCTCGTAGATCACCCGGTGGGGACGTCCGGCCCGAAGGCCCCGGGCCTCCACCCGCAGGAAGGCCACGTCCCGTTCCTGGGGCCCGTACTGGAGCTGGGGCGCCAGCAGGCTTTCCAGGAAGTCCCGGGGGCGCACGGCCGTCTCACCCACCTGGATGGGGTCGTCGGCCAGGAAGCCCAGGGCCACCAGGGGGCGCCAGAAGGCCGCGTGGCCGGGCCAGCGGGCGGTGTAGCGGGCCGCTTCCCGCACCCCGGTGAGGCCCAGCGATTCCAGGTAGTGGACCACATCGCCGTTGGGGTAGGCCTCCAGGGTGCCCAGTCCCTCCACGTCCAGGGTGTGGACGTGTTCCGGCGCGAAGAGGGAGTGGCCGGGGATGGTCACGGGACGACCGTCCCGGAGCACTCGGGCCTCTCGGGTATAGGCGGAGAGGACCCCCCGGAAGGTCCAGGAGATCTTGTACTTCAGGGGGTTGTCCGCGGCCTGGGGTTCTGGGATCCCGGCGCCGTAGGAGGAGAAGGCCTCCACCGTGTCCAACTCCTGGACCGCCAGCCGGGCCAACACCAGGTCGATCCCCGGATCCAGGCCGCTCTCCGGCAGGATGGCCACGTCTGCGGCCTGGGCCTCTGGATCCAGGGAGCGCAGGGCCGAGGAGGCGTGGGAGGCGTTGACCAGGTGGGTGCCGGCCGCGATGGCCGCCCGGGCCACCCTCTCGTGGAGATGGGCGGGCAGGAGCTCCACAGCCACCTGGGCCCGTTCCAGCAGGGCCACAAGCGCCGGGAAGTCGGAACCGTCCAACACCACGGCCTGGACCTTGGAGGAGCCCAGGGTGGCCAGATGGGCGTGGAGGGCCTTTGCATCCCCGTCGGCCACCCAGACATGCGTCACCTCCGGAGCGGCCACCAGATCGTGGAGGGCTGCCTTCCCCTGCATGCCCAGGCCCAACAGAACCACCTGGTTTGAGCGACCACGGTCTCTGCCCATGATGTCCCCTCCATCCGCGAGAACCCTCTTGGCATCTCCCCCATTGTACCCGATCTGCCCCCATCTGCCCATGTGGCAGCTTCGTGTCAATGTGACACGAATTGACACGGGCCATGGCCTTATGTTATGTTGGGGGCGATCCGTGTGGCAGGAGGTGAGGAGGGATCATGGACGAGACACGTGGCTTTCAGGACCTTCCCGAGCCCATGGGGGCCCAGCCGTCTCCGGAGAACGGGGCCTCGGTGGAGGAGCTGGAGTTCCTGTCATCGGCCCGGCTTCCACGCACCCCAGGGCTGGGGGCCGAGGTCGGGGACTGGCTGGAACCCGAGACCACGTCTAAGTGCGTGATCCTGGCGGCAGGTCAGGGGAGTCGCCTGCGAGAGGTGGCCCACAGCAAGCCCCTCCACCCCCTGCTGGGGGTGCCCATCCTGGAGCGGGTGATCCGCACGGCCATGGAGGCGGGGCTGGACGAGTTCTACGTGGTGGTGGGCCACCAGGCGGAGCGGTTGATCCCCTTTCTGGCGGAGCTGAGTGCTCGGCTGGGGGCTCGGATCATCCCCATCCAGAATACCCGCTGGGACCAGCACGAGAACGGATATTCCCTGCTCCTGGCCCGGGATCGCCTGGACGGGCCCTTTGTGTTGCTCATGGGCGACCATCTGATCGAGCCTGCATTGGTCCAACGGCTTCTCCAGTGCCCTGTGGCCGAAGGCGAGGTCCTCCTGGCGGTGGACCGGCGGCTGGACAGCCCCCTGGTGGATCCGGAGGACGTGACCCGGGTCTGGGTGGAGGGGGACCGTGTCCAGGCCATCGGCAAGGGGTTGGCCGCCTTCAACGGCTACGATACCGGGGTCTTCCTGTGCACCGGGGCCATCTTCCAGGGGATGGAGGCGGCCCTGGACCGGGGGAACTCCAGCCTCAGCGGGGCCATCCAGCACCTGGCCGACCAGGGGCGAGTTCGGGCCGTGGATGTCTCGGGGCTGTTCTGGGTGGACCTGGACAGCCCCCGGGCCCTGGCCCGGGCCGAGGAGGCCCTGGTGGACCAGTTGCGGACCAAGCCCACCGATGGCCCCATTGCCCGTTACCTGAACCGGCCCCTGTCCAGCCGCCTGAGTCGGCTCCTGGCCCGCTATCCGGTGACCCCCAACCAGATCACCCTGTTCGCCTTTGCCCTGGCTGGTATTGCGGCCGGCCTCTTCGCCACGGGGGCAGGATGGGCCCGAGTCCTGGGCGGTCTGTTGGCCCAGTTGGCCTCGGTGGTCGACGGCTGCGACGGGGAGATCGCTCGCCTGAAGTACCTGGGCAGCGAGTACGGCGGCTGGCTGGACGCGGTGCTGGATCGATACGCGGACGCCCTGCTCCTGTTCGGCCTGACCTGGCACCTGTACACCCGAGGCGCGGGGGACTGGATCTGGATGGCCGGTGTGGGGGCCATGGTGGGCTCGTTCATGGTCAGCTACACCGCGGTGAAGTACGACGATCGGATCCGCGAGGAGGTGCGGCAGGGCCGCGCCCCGGGCCTGCGCATCGGCCGAGATCTGCGCCTGTTCCTGATCGCGTTGGCCGCTGTGGTGGATCTGGTGGCCCCGGCCCTGGTCTTCCTGGCGGTGGTCATGAACGGAGAGGCCATCCGGCGGCTCTGGGTGGGGCGGCGGGCCATGGCCCCCTAGCCTCCGGACCCTGGGTCGGGGCCCTTGGCCCTGAGGTGCTGTCCGCTTCCCCAAGGGTGGGGGATCTCCTTGGAAGGAGGGCGGGGGGATGGGTGAACCGTCCGCCCCTTTCCGATGGGGAAGCCGGGTGTCCAGGTCTTTGCCTATCCCCCAATCCGGTGGACGGGCTACGGTGTCCGGCAGTCCAGGTTGGCGATGTAGGCCACCAGGGTCTCGATCTCCGTGTCTGTGAGCAGTTCGCCGAAGTTTCCCGGCATGATGTTGGGTGGGAACCCCTCCTCCACGAAGGCGTTTGGGTCCAGGATGGACTCGCGCAGGAAGTCCAGCCCCTTCTCCCCCCGCTGCACGGGATGTTAGGCAGGGTTTCCCTCCGCCTCATCCGCTTGTTTCAGGCGGCGATGATCCAGCCATGCCTCCAGGAACTCCCCTTCATGTTCTTCAGCAAGGTGCTAGATTTGTCGAATCTCATGGGGGCGGAATCGTCCGCTCGATTGAAGACGCACAGGCTTCGGCCAAAATTGGGTCCCCCGACTTTCTCGTTCTACATGCACATGTGATGGCTCAGAACGATCGCCTGCGTAGAAGAAGAACCGGTATGGATCCTATTCGTTTGATGGTGGTTCGTTTGATGGTGGGCATGATGTCCACACCCGGCTCTGAACGGACCCGGCTCCATTTTAGCACGACCCCAAAGTCGCAGCGCTCGGACCCAACAAGACTTTAATCCGAGTAGGAGAGATTGAGCTGGAATAAGACCTCGGCCACGTCCTTGATAGAAATATCATCGTTCAGGAAATCGACCTCAAAGGGAGCCAACTCACCGTCGGCCACACTATCCACCAGGAAGTATCCCTGTGCAACATCAAGAATGTTGCCCTCGCTATCCACCAAAGTCGTTATGATGCTACTACCGAGGAACATCCCACCTTCAACGGTCTTTCCGGTCTCATTCCGAATCTGCCCAACCACCACGACACCACCGAGGGGGGCATTCTTGATACTCGCCTGCACTAATGTAATTCCCGGCTCTGGCTGCAGGGAATAGACGCGGCCATCTCGTTCCAACATCGTGCCTGACTCTTTGCCCTCCTCAAGCTGTCCGATCTCGAGAATGGGGGGCAGCGTAGGGGTAAGAATGGTGGGCGTGAGCCCGCTGCCCAGGGAGATGTTTATCTTCAGGTCGATGCTGGCCGGAACCGCCACAGTTATGGCCTCAGAGATCAAGACCGTTGCCGTGAAAGGTATAGTCTGTTCCAAGTGGATCACCAACGGTTGAACAACACCCGCGTCTCGGGGCGATCCTATGTCGTCGGCGATGGCCACGGACCAGACCAGACCGACCATTAAAGCAACAAATAGTATCAAGGCTGCAACGATGTTTCGCATGTTTTCCTCCTGAGCAGTGCAGATGTGGCCGTGTTGTACGAACTAAACGTCAAAGCGTTGAATTGACTCGGCTATGAACTGAACCAGAGGAAACGTTTCGATACCAATGTGAATCAGCAACATCACTCCATTCGCCCTCATTACGGTCAGTATACGTTGCTATGAATTTGCTGTCAAGCAACTTTTTCTGACAATCGCACGACAAGATTTTGTCTCCTGCTTGGTGGCCAGAGTAGTTTTTTCGATATGTGTCCCCTTCCACCTTTCGAAAGTTCGCCGGTTTCTCGGCGGGAAAATAAAAATCAGTCGTTCACGATTTTGGATAAGGGAGTAGAGGAGGGGATAGCCATGACACCTCCGAGTCGTTCTTCAATGACTCGTCTGAACAGAGAGACGAAGGCATGGAGCTGAAAGCGGACCGGGTGGATGATGCAGGCGAGAACGGCTGGCTGCCTCACTTCTCGCAGATAGGCGATCACAGGACCCGAGCAGAATCCCCGGTCCAGATAGAGCACCTTGATCATCTCGCTTGTACAGATGTAGCCATCGTTCAAGCGGCCTACCATAGGGTGTTCTTGATAAAGTGCTTTCTGGCCAGGTGCAGATAACGGCGCTGCGGGGTGCACCCCGCAGCGCCGTTGAATCTATCTTCCCTCTCCAATAACCTCATGGACTTCCCAGTTTTTGTCGACCCACAACCCGATTATCTCTATATCTCCATATTGTTGACGGAGGAAGCGCACTGCCTTTTGGATGTGCATGATTTGTTCGTCTCGAGGGGCTGGATTTCCGGCGCAATCGTAATGGCCAACGATGGCAACCCCGACAGAGCCATGGTTCTCCATGGAGATTTTCACCCTTTCGAGGATAGACCGAACCAAGGCTGGATCTCTTCGTTCTGCCAGAATTCGATTCGGACCGGCCTCGGTGATGGAATCGACATACTCCACATCGAATCGCTTTTGCAGGTGCGCGATTACGGGTAATTGAACTCGTCCATCCATGCAGTTGATGGCTGTACAGAATCGCATATCGCTTCGTTGGGGTGGGTCAACAGGGTCTGGCCGCAGGGCGGTGTCCGCGCGGGTGAGCTGTGAAGACGCTTTGCTCAGGGAATCCATGCTTGGGCTCGCACCGGGCAATTGCACGAGATACTCATTCTCAGCAGTTCACGAATTCGTAGCGGAGTCGGCATCCTCAGATGCCGATTCCAGAGGGGCGATGCCGCATCGGAGGATGCTCACTCCTCCGTTTGGCTCAAATCGTGAATTGCTCCTTCTCAAATGCTCGTTTGGTTGCAAGATCCCCGTATCTTGATGCGGGTACGTACCCTATTTTCTTTGCACGCAATCTATTTC
>JALSIX010000106.1 GCA_026989655.1 Caldilineaceae bacterium | reverse complement strand
ACCCGGGTCACCTGGGAGGAGCCCCTGGGCCTGGTGCGGGAGGGCAAGACCATCGTGCCCCCCGCGGTGGACGCCAAGGCGCAGGTCTACGTCTTCCGTCAACGTCTGGCCCTCTTCGGCCACAACGCCCCGGACTGGCGGCTGATGCCCAAGGAGGTGCGGGAGAACTACTGCAGAGCGAGCAACAGCTCCTGCGTTGGGGGCTCCGAGTGGCCCAATTTTGCCCTGGACTCGAAGAGCACCCAGCTCCACATCCACGGGGACCACCCGGAGATCCTGGCCCCCACCTGGATCGCCCTCGCCGACGACAACTACACCGAGCTCTACCGGGTCACCGAGGCCGTGCCCAGCTCCCAGACCAACTTCGCCCTCACCGCCAAGACCACCCGAGTCACCCTGAAGAGTCCGGAAAACCTGGACAAATTCGACCGGCGCACCGCGGTGGTCCTGGCTGTTCCGGAGCGGCTGGAGCGGGCGGAGAAGCCCTTGACCACCAAGGTCAAAGGCCATGTCATCCAGCTGGCCAAGCCGGTGAGCGGTCTGCGCAAGGGGCAACCCCTCATCGTCAGCGGCAAGCTGCGGGAGAAGGACGAGGAGCCGGTGAGCGAGGTGGCCTTCTTCCAGCCCTTGCTGGAGCGGGAGAGCTACGACCGCCTGGAGCTGCAGGAGGATCTGGCCCACGAATACGTCCGCTCCACGGTGACCATCTTCGCCAACGTAGTTCCCGCCACCCACGGCGAGACCGTGGCCCAGGAGGTCCTGGGCAGCGGAGACGGGGCCCAGCCCAATCCCCGCTTCACCCTGCGCCACGCTCCCCTGACCTTCGTGCCCGGGGCCAGCGCCAGCGGCGCGGAGAGCACCCTGGAGGTGCGGGTGAACGACCTGCTCTGGCAGGAGGCCCCCTCCCTCTACGGCAAGGGCCCCCGGGACCGGGTCTACACCCTGCGCATCGACGACGACGCCAAGGCCACGGTCATCTTCGGGGACGGCAAGAGCGGCGCCCGGCTGCCCACGGGCCAGGAGAACGTCAAGGCCACCTATCGCTTCGGCATCGGCAGCCAGGGGGAGGTGGGGGCCGGCAGCCTGACCCTGCTCAAGAAGCGGCCCTTCGGCGTGAGCCGGGTCACCAACCCGGTGCCGGCCACCGGCGCCGCGGACCCGGAGAAGCTGGAGAACGCCCGGCAGAACGCCCCCCTGAAGGTCCTGACCCTGGACCGCATCGTCTCCCTCCAGGATTTCCAGGACTTCGCCCGGGCCTTCACAGGCATCGGCAAGGCCCAGGCCGTGAGCCTCTGGAACGGCGAGAGCTACCGGGTCCACATCACCCTGGCCGACGACGACGGGGATCCTGTGCCAGCGGGGACCCTGGCGAAGCTGCGGGAGGCCATGGACAAGGCCCGGGACCCCAGCGTGGAGCTGCTGCTGGACAACTACCAGCGCCTCACCTTCCACCTGGAGGCCAAGGTCCTCTACGACCCGGCCCACCTGCCCGAGAAACTCCAGGCCGCCATCCAGGAAGCCCTCCTGGACGCCTTCTCCTTCCAGGCGCGCCAGTTCGGCCAGCCCGTCACCGCCGCGGAGATCGTCCAGACCATCCACCAGGTGAAGGGGGTGGTGGCCGTGGACCTGAACGCCCTCTACACCCGCAGCCCCCAGGGCCTGCCCATCGTGGTCCTGCGCCCGCCCCGGCTGAGCCTGCCCCTGGCCGGTTTCCTGGGGATCCAGCCCCCCTCCCTGGGCGGTGACCTGGAGCTCGCGCTGCCGGAAGGCGCCCTGCCAGCTCCTGTGCTGGGCGCGCCCGTCCTGGGGACCCTGGCCGTCCCTGAGTCCGACCCCGAGGCCACTGCTGACCTCGGGGAAGCCAGCCTCTCCGCAGCGGGGGGGCAGACGCCGGCCGCGGTGCTGCCAGCCCGGATCGCCCACCGGGACCGAAGCGGCGCCATCCAGCCTGGCCAGCTCCTCCTCCTGGA
>JALSIX010000105.1 GCA_026989655.1 Caldilineaceae bacterium | reverse complement strand
GCCCCCAGGGCCTGGAGGGTGGCCTCGAACCCGGGAAAGCTGTCCTGGGTCACGTGGGCGTTGAGCACGGTGGTCACCCCTTTGGCGATGAGGCCGGCCACGGCCAGGGCCATGGCCAGCCGGTGGTCGCCGTGGCTGTCCACGTCCGCGCCGTAGAGGGGGGTGGGCCCCTGGACCACCAGGCCGTCCTGGGTGGGCTGGATCGCCGCGCCCATCTTGCGCAGCTCGGCCGCGGTGGTGGCGATGCGGTCCGTCTCCTTGACCCGGAGCTCCTGGGCATCTCGGATCACCGTGCGTCCCTGGGCCTGGGTCGCGGCCACGGCCAGCACCGGGATCTCGTCGATCAGGGTGACGATGGTGGAGCCGCCGAAGCTCGCCCCCCGGAGCTCCGTGTGGCGCACCTCCAAATCCGCGACGGGTTCGCCGCCCTGGTCCGTGCGCCGTCGGTAGCGGATGTCCGCGCCCATGGCGGTGAGCGCGTCCACGATGCCGGTGCGGGTGGGGTTGACCCCCACGTTGGTGAGGACGATGTGGCTGTCGGGCACCAGGGTGCCTGCCACCAGCAGGAAGGCCGCGGACGAGATGTCCCCGGGCACCACCATGTGCAAGGGCTTGAGGGGGTTCCGGGGCCGTTCGCTGGAGATCACCGGCCCCAACACGGTGACGGGCGCGCCCATGGCCATCAACATCCGTTCCGTGTGGTCCCGGGCTGGGCCCGGTTCCCGGACCACCGTGAGGCCGCTGGCGTAGAGGCCAGCCAGGAGCAGGCAGCTCTTGACCTGGGCACTGGCCACGGGAAGATCGTACTCGATGGCCTTCAGCCTCGCGGGCCCGATGGCCAGCGGCGCGTAGCGGCCATCCTGGCGCCCCAGGATGTGCGCGCCCATGCTCCGCAACGGCTCCACCACTCGCCCCATGGGGCGGCGTCGGATCTGCTCGGTGCCGGTGAGGACGCAGGTGAAGCCCTGGCCGGCCAGGAGACCGGCCAGCAGACGGATGGTGGTGCCGCTGTTCCCGCAGTCCAGGATGTCCGGGGGTTCCTGGAGGCCGTGGAGCCCCCGGCCGTGGACCACCAGTTGGGTGGGGCTGGGGGCCTGGATGCGGACGCCCAGGGCCTGCATGGCCCGGACCGTGGCCAGGCAGTCCCTGCCGGGCAGGAAGTTGGTGATGCGGCTCCGGCCCTCCGCGAGGGCCCCCAGGATGACGGCCCGGTGGCTGATGGACTTGTCGCCGGGGACCCCACACTGTCCTCGCAGGGGGGAGCCGCTGTGCACGATGAGAACGTCGGCCATGGTGGATCTCGATCCATTGGGATGGGCTCGGATGGGCAGGGCAAGGGGAACGGGCGCCGGACAGGCCCACAGGCCCAAAGGGCCTGCCCGGCCTCGTTCATCCCGGATCTCCTCCTTCCGACATCGGCCGCCACCGGGCCCGCAGGGCCTGGGAACGGGCCAGCTTCGTGTGCAGGCTGGCCTCGTCCCCTGCGGCCAGGAGCCGCTGCAGCTCCTGGAGATGGCGTTGGAACGTGTCCAGTTGGTCCAGCACGGCCTCCCGGTTGGTCATCAGGATGTCCAGGAACATCTGGGTGTCGCTGGCGGCCACCCGGCTGGTGTCCCGGAAGCCCCCGGCGGCCAGGGTCCACACCTGGGGATCCGACACGGCCGCGTCGGCCACCGTGTGGACCAGGCTGCTGGCCAGGAGGAAGGGCAGGTGGCTGATGGCCGCCACCATCCGATCGTGGCGTTCTGGGTCCAGCACCATGGGCCGGCCCCCCACGGCCTCCACCAGTTCCTGGGCCAGGGCCAGGGCCTGGGGGGTGGTCCGCTCCAGGGGGGAGAGGATCCAGGGGGCGCCCTGGTAGAGGCCGGGCTCGGCCGCGGTGAAGCCGGAGCGCTCCTTGCCGGCCATGGGGTGGCTGCCGATGGGCTGGAGCCCGGCCGGCATCCGTTCCATGGCCTGGCAGATGGCCTGCTTGGTGCTGCCCATGTCCAGGATCACCGTGCCGGGCCAGAGCTTGGGGCCCAACTCCTCCAGCAGGGCCACGATGGTGCGCACGGGGGTGGCCAGGACCACCAGGTCCGCGCCGGTGATGCCTGTGTCCAGGTCGGTGGTGGCCTGGTCCACCGCGTGGGCGAAGAAGGCCCGCAGCGCGGTGTCCACCCGCCGGGCCACGCCCCGAACCTCCCGACAGAGTCGACGCTGGACCAGGTCCATGCACAGGCTGGCGCCCATGAGCCCCAGCCCGATGACGGTGACCCGGCAGTCCGCGAGGCGCTTGGGCCGCATGGTCATCGGGGAGGAGGGTCTGCCTGGCTCACAGCTCCCGTCCCACGGCCGCGGCCACAGAGCGGAGCTCCTGCATGAGCTGGGCGAAGCGTTCCGGTGTCAGGCTCTGGGCGCCGTCGCTCCAGGCCCGGGCCGGGTTGGGATGGACCTCGATCATCAGGGCGTCGGCGCCGGCCGCGATCGCGGCCTTGGCCACCGGCCCCACCAGCTCCCACTTGCCCGTGCCGTGGGAGGGATCCGCGACCACCGGCAGGTGGGTGAGCTGCTTGAGCAGGGGGATGGCGTTGATGTCGAAGGTGTTGCGGGTGGCGGTCTCGTAGGTCCGGATGCCCCGTTCACAGACCATGACCTGCATGTTCCCGTGGCTCAAGATGTACTCCGCGGACATGAGCAGCTCCTCGATGGTACCACTGATGCCCCGCTTGAGAAAAACCGGCTTGTCCACCTTGCCCAGGGCCTTGAGCAGGGAGTAGTTCTGCATGTTCCGGGCCCCTACCTGGAAGATGTCCGTGTACTGGTTCACCAGCTCCACATCGTCCGGGCTCATCACCTCGGTGATGACGGGCAGGCCGGTGGCCTCCCGGGCCTCGGCCAGGTAGCGCAGGCCCTCCTCTCCCAGGCCCTGGAAGCTGTAGGGGCTGGAACGGGGCTTGAACGCGCCGCCCCGGAGGATGGACGCGCCGGCCTCCTTCACCGCGTGGGCGGTCTCCAGGATCTGTTGGCGGCTCTCCACGCTGCAGGGCCCGGCCATGACCACCACCCGGGCTCCACCGATGGTGACAGGGCCCACCGAGAGCTCGCTCTGGGCCTGGACGAAGTTCCGGCTGGCCAGCTTGTAGGGCTCCATGATGCGGACCGTCCGCTCCACCCCCTCCATGACCTCGAAGATGTCCTGGCTCAGGAGGTAGTCGTCCGCGCCGATGATGCCCACGATGGTCCGGGCCTCTCCCCGGCTCAGGTGGACTTTGTATCCCAGCTCCTCTACCCGGAGAACGACGGCCTCGATCTGCTCGGGAGTGGCTCCCTGTTTCATGACGACGATCATGGCGGGTGCTCCTCTGGTGGTTCCTTTCTCTGGCAGTTGGGACGACAGGGGGGCGATGGCCCTCGGGGCGTGGGCACTTCATCCCGGGGGGGCGAGCTCCCCGGGATGGGTCTGGGGCGGGGGCTTGACCCCCAGGCCCTCACGGCTGGAACACCGGGCGTGCGCCCGCAGCGGCCCGTCCGTTCGGGGACCGTTGTCCGGTCCCGGCCATGGGGCGACCCACCGCGGCGGCCACCCGGCGGAGCTGCTCCATGAGGGCCGCGAACTGTTCCGGCGTCAGGCTCTGGGCGCCGTCGCTGAGGGCCGAGTCCGGGTCGGGGTGGACCTCCACCATGATGGCATCGGCCCCCGCGGCCACCGCGGCCCGGGCCATGGGGATCACCAGATCCCGGTCCCCGGTGCCGTGGGAGGGATCCGCGACCACCGGCAGGTGGGTGGCCCGCTGCAACACGGGCACGGCGTTCAGGTCGAAGGTGTTGCGGGTGGCGGTCTCGTAGGTCCGGATGCCCCGCTCGCAGACCAGGACCTGCATGTTCCCGTTGCTCAGGATGTACTCCGCGCACATGAGCAGCTCTTTGATGGAGCCGCTGATGCCCCGCTTCAGCATGACGGGCCGGTTCACCTTGCCCACGGCCTGGAGCAGGCCGTAGTTCTGCATGTTCCGGGCGCCGATCTGGAGGATGTCCGCGTACTCGGCCACCAAGGGCACCGTTTCCACCGTCATCACCTCGGTGATGATGGGCAGGCCGGTGGCCTCCCGGGCCTCGGCCAGGTAGCGCAGGCCCTCCTCTCCCAGGCCCTGGAAGCTGTAGGGGCTGGTGCGGGGCTTGAACGCGCCGCCCCGGAGGATGTGGGCGCCGGCCTCCTTCACCGCGTGGGCGGTCTCCAGGATCTGTTGGCGGCTCTCCACACTGCAGGGCCCGGCCATGACCACCACCTCCGGACCTCCCAGGGTGACCGGTCCCACCTGGATCACGGTCTTGTCCGGATGGGTGGTGCGGGCGGCCAGCTTGTAGGGCTCCTGGATGCGGACGGTCCTCTGGACGCCGGCCATGGCGTCGAAGACGGCCCGTTCCACCCGGGTCAGGTCGCCCACCAGGGCGATGACCGTGTGGTCCTGGCCGTAGATGGGCTGGGTCCGAGCCCCCATGGCCTCGGCTCGACGGATGACCTCCGCGATCTCCGCGGCGGTGGCGTCGGGTTTCATGACAACGATCATGGCGTTCCCTCCTGGGCATGGACTGGGTGTGGACGAGACCGCAGATGGGCGGGTGGATGGCGGAAGGGATCGGATCCGGGCTCAGATCTGGAGCGATGCGCTCTGGGCATTCACCTCCCAACGGGGCTGGGGCGCGGGGGGGTAGCTCCCCAACAGCTTCACAAAGGCTGCCCGGTTCAACAGGCCCACCAGGGCCTGCTGGCATTCGGGATCCTGCCAGTGCCCCTGGAAGTCCAGGTAGAAGACGTACTGCCAGGGCCGATTGCGGCGGGGGCGGCTCTCCAGCTTGAGGAGGTTGATGTCCCGCTCCGCGAACTCCCCCAGGCAGCCGTACAGGGCCCCGGGGCTGTGGGGGGTTGCGAAGATCAGGGAGGTCTTCGCGGGATCGGTGCGGGGGGCCTCGCCCTGGCCGATGATGAAGAAGCGGGTGTAGTTGAAGGTCAGGTCCTCGATGGCCTCGTGGACCACCTCCAGGCCATAGGTGCGGGCTGCCAGCTTGCTGGCGATGACCCCCACGCCGGGCTCCGGGTGTTCGGCCAGCTCCTTGGCGCTCCCCGCGGTGTCGTACCAGGGGATGGCCTTCAGGTGGTGTCGGTTCAGGAACTCCTCACATTGGGCCAGGGCTTGGGGATGGCTGCGGACCTGGGTGATCCGCTCCGCCTGGCCGGGCAGGGCCAGCAGGTTGTGGCGCACTCGGAGCAGGATCTCCCCATGGACCTTCAGGTCGTGGTTCAGGAGCAGGTCGTAGGCCTTGTTGATGCTCCCGGCCAGCGAGTTCTCCACGGGCAAGGTGCCGTAGTCCGCGTCGCCGTGTTCCACCGCCGCGAAGATGTGTTCGAAGGTGCGGCAGGGCAGGGTCTGGACCTCCTCGCCGAAGTGGTGGAAGATGGCCTCCTCGGAGTAGGCGCCGTGTTCGCCCTGGAAGGCTACCGTGGTCACGGGTGTACCTCCTCTCTGGGGTTCTGGGCCCGCCAACGGGCCAACTGCTGCTGGATCCAGGCCCGGAGCTCCTCCATGTCGTAGGCGCCGGCCAGGCGCTTGTCCGGCCGCAGGACCGTGGCCTCTCGGAGGTAGACGTGTTGGATGGCGTGCTGAGGGGTCTCTGTGTTCCAGTGGATCAGCACCCGGATGCAGCGGGGCAGGCCGTTGGGCACAGCCATCTCGTGGCCGCAGAGGAGGGGCACGTCCAGCCAGCCGAGCTGCCGGGCGGCCAGGGCCGGATACTGGGAGACCAGGTCCTGGGTGGTGGTGAAGAGCACGCTGGCCACGTCCCTGGGATCGATCTCGTTCAGGTGGATCATGAGGGCCAGGAGTTCCCGGGTGGCCTTCAGGATGGCCTCCGGTGTGTCCTCCTCCACGGTGGTGGCCCCTCGGACGCCTCGACACACCTTCATGGCGCACTCCTTCTGGATGCGGTGGTCGTCGGGGGAACGGACGACGGCAACGGGGTCAAAAAAAGGAGCGTGGAGTTCGTCTCCACGCTCCCGTTGCGTCCTCGCCAGCAGGTCCCAGCCTTACATGGCCCAACGCCCTCCGAGACGTGGAGACGGCGCACTGCCGAAGGTAAAGTAATAGCCAAACCAGAAGCTGCCAAAAGAAAACCCGCGCCACTCGTAGCGCAGGTTCATGGACAGCAAGGTGTGCTCGGCCGTGACACCGTCCAGGAGGGCCACGGAGACCGGGATCGCTTCTCCGAGGGCCGTCCGATCGGGCAGGACGTTGGGTTGCGAGAATCGGAAACGGATCCGGCGGGCCATGGACGGCGATGCCTTCATGGGAAAAAAGATGTGGGCCGTTGAGCGAAGGATAACACAGCCCGGCAGGGCTGTCAAACAGACGAGAGGGCTAAAAGCGGGCCGCGACTCAGAGGGGCCACAGGACCGGGATCAGCAGGCTGGCCGCCAGCCAGCAGATGAGGGTGAGGGGGACGCCCAGGCGCAGATAGTCCGTGAAGGTGTAGCCTCCGGGCCCCATGACGATGGCATTGGTCTGGTAGCCGATGGGCGTGAGGAAGCAGGCGCTGGCCCCGTAGGCCACGGCCATGAGCAAGGGGGTGGGGGAGATGGCCATCTCCTGGGCCAGGGTCAGGGCGATGGGGGTGAGGAGGACGGCCACCGCGTTGTTGGAGAGGAGCTCGGTCAACAGGGTGGTGAAGAGGTAGAACCCCGACAGGAGGAACACCGGGTGGAGGTCGCCCAGGGCAGCGATGAGGGCCTGGACCAACACGTGGGCCAGGCCGGTGCGCTCCATGGCCAGCCCCAGGGGAATGGTGCCCACCAACAACATCAGGGTGGACGCGTTCAGGGCCCGGAGGGCCTCGTCCACCCGGAGGCAGCGGGTGGCCACCATGAGCGCGGCCCCGGCCAGGGCCAGGAGCACGATGGGGAGGCCGGTGACCGCGGCCAGCCCCACCACCCCGGCCATGATGAGCAAGGCCATGCGGTTCTTGGCCCGGCGCAGGATCCCCTGGTCCACCCCCTCCACCAGCAGGAGGCCCAGGTCGTCGGCGGCCGCCCGGAGCCCCGGGGGCTGGCCCTGGAGGAGGAGGACGTCGCCGCTCTGGAGCCGGGTGCGGCGAAGTCCGGTGCGCCGGTGGAGGCCCCACCGCTGCAGGCCCAACACCCGGACTCCGTAACGCCGGAAGAGCCCCAGCTCGGGGATGGGCCGTCGATGGGCCGCAGCGCCGGGCAGGACCACCGCCTCCACCACCAGGTGTTCCACGTCCTGGATGGCCCGCCGGGCCTCGTCCTCCAGCGCGGAGGCCAGCTCGGTGCGGGTCTCCTGGAGAAAGTGGGCGATCTCCGTGGCCGTGCCCGCGATGAGCAGGGCATCTCCCGGCTGGAGGATCAGATCCCGGGCCTCCTCGGCCCGGTAGATCCGGCCGTTCCGGAAGACCTCCAACAGCTCCACGCCTTCCTCGGGCCGGGCCGGGGCCGAGGGATGGACCGGGATCCGGGGCGAGACCCGACGGTGGCTCCGGAGGATCCGGGGGCGGGCCACGGCCCGGCCGGGAAGGAGGCGGAAGATCGCGGAGATCCGCTGGCCCTGGATGGCGCTCTCCGGGCTCACCTCGACCTCGGTGACGAAGTGGCCGCTGTCCCTCTGGGATCTGAGCCCGGCCAGGGGCTCCCGGTCGGGCAACAGGCGCTCCGCGGTGAACACGATGAAGAGGCCGCCGACCAGGGAGAAGACCACGCCTAGAGGCGTGAAGTCGAAGAGGCCAAAGCCGGTACCGCCGGCCTGGCGGAAGAGATCGTCCACCAGGATGTTCGTGCTGGTTCCCAGCAGGGTGGTGGTGCCGCCCAGGACCGCGAAGTAGCTGACGGGCATGAGCAGTTTGGAGGGGCGGATCTGGAAACGCCGGCTGAGGGAGAGGACCACGGGGATCATCATCACCACCACCGGGGTGTTGTTGATGAACGCGCTGGCCACAGGGATGACCAGGCCCAGGAGGACCAGGAGACGGCGTGGGCTGCCACCGGAGAAACGGGCCAAGTGGATGGTCACCTGCTCCAGCGCGCCGGTGCGGAGCAGGCCGGCGCTGAGCACGAACATCGCGCCCACCGTCAGGGTGGCCGTGCTGGCGAAGCCGGCCAGGGCCTCCTGGGGCGAGAGCAGGCCGGATAGGGCCAGGGCCACCACGGTCAACACCGCGGTGACCTCCACGGGAAGCCAGCGGGTGGAGAAGAGGGTCGCGGCCGCCACCAGGACGGCCACCAGGATCCACATCTCGAAGGTCAAGGATGCGCGCTCCGGGGAAACAGGTCTGCCGTCGTTCCGGGTCCTGGCCGTCTGCCCAATACTACCGCCAACCGATGGCGGACGGCAAGGCCAGGCCCCCGAAATTCTGGCCCAGGAGGTGGGCAGGGGAGCCGGGCCGGCCGCTCAGAGGAGGCCTGCCCAGAAATCCAGGAGGTGTTGGACAAAGGCCTCCGGCTGTTCCAGGTGGACCGTGTGGCCGGCCTGGGGCACGACCCGGAGTCGGGCCGAGGGAATGCAGGCCGCCATGCGGCGGTTGAGGGCCACGTATTTGGCGTCCTCCGCGCCCACCAGGAGCAGGGTCGGCACCGAGAGCCGGGCCAGCCGGGGCCATAGAGAGGGCTGCACCCCGGTCCCCATGCCCCGCAGGCTGTTGGCCAGCCCCAGGGCTCGGTTCCGGAGCCGCTGCTGCCGGAGCTTCCGGCGCACACCCGGGGAGAGGCGGCCCTGGCTGGCCCACAGGGGCAGCCGTTCCCAGGCCGCCACGAAGGCCGGGATCCCCTGGGCCAGGATCTGGTCGGCCAGGGCCTCGTCCTGGCGACGTCGGGCCTCCCGTTGGGCCGGGTCGTCCAGGCCCGGGGACGCGCTCTCCAGGACCAGGCTGCGGCCCCATTCCGGGTGGTGCAGCGCGAGGTAGAGCGCGAGCCGGCCGCCCATGGAGTAGCCCAGGAGGTGCACCGGCGCCCCTTTCCGGCCCAGCTCCCCTTGTCGGAGGAGGGCCACCAGATCGGCCGCGGCCTGGGCCATGGTGTAGCGGCGGGGATCCGCCGGCGCGTCGGTGTGGCCATGGCCCAGGAGGTCCGGGGCCCATACCCGATAGCCGGCCTGGGCCAGGGCAGGGGCCACAGGCTCCCAGGAGGCACTGCTGCCGGTGAAGCCGTGGAGCAGGACCACCCAAGGGCCCTGGGAGGCTCCCCAACGTCGGCCGCTGTAGGTGACGCCCCGGACCGGGATACGCCAGAGAGCGGAGGGGGGCGTGGCCACCGAGGTCACGGGGTGGGGGTGGACTGGCTGCTCCGGAGCAGGTGTTTCTGGACCTTGCCCATGGCGTTTCGGGGCAGGGCGTCCAGGTAGTAGAACCTGCGGGGCACCTTGAAGCCCGCCAGCTCCCTTTTCGCCCAGGCCACCAGGGCCGCCTCGTCCACGGGGCCGTCGGTGACCAGGTAGGCCACGGGGACCTCGCCCCATTCTGGGTGGGGTTCGCCCACCACCGCGGCCTCCCGGACACCGGGGTAGGTGAGGAGGAGCTCCTCGATCTCCCGAGGATAGATGTTGAAGCCCCCGCTGATGATGAGCTCGTGGCGCCGGCCCAGGAGGGTGACGTAGCCGGTCTCCGGGTCCATGCGGGCCAGGTCGCCGGTATGGAACCAGCGGTTGCCCTGGGCGTCGTGGCTGAAGCTGGCCGCGGTCTTCTCCGGGTCCTGCCAGTAGCCGTCGAAGACGTTGCTGCCCCGGACCAGGAGCTCGCCCTCCTGGCCGGGGGGCAGGTCGTTGCCCTGGTCGTCCACGATGCGGGCAAAGACCCCGGGCAGGGGTGTGCCCACGGTGCCGGGGATGCGGGGCCCGGCGTAGGGGTTGCTGAAGTTCATGCCCGTCTCGGTCATGCCGTAGCGCTCCAGGATCTGGTGGCCTGTGAGCGCGGTGAACTCCTGATGGGTCTCCGCGGCCAGGGGGGCGCTGCCGGAGCAGAAGAGCCGCATCCGGGAGAAGTCGGGCCGGGGCTCCATCTCCCGCAGGGCGGCCACCAGGCGCACGTAGATGGTGGGCACGGCGAAGAAGAGGGTCGCGGGGCCGCTGCTCAGCTCCCGGACGGTCTCCTCCAGTTGGAAGCGGGGACGCAGGCGGGTGGTGGCGCCCGCGGCCAGGGCGCAGTGGAGGCCCACCACCAGGCCGTGGGTGTGGAAGAGGGGCAGGACCAGGAAGAGGACGTCGTCGGCCTGCCAGGCCCAGGCGGCCAGGAGTCCGGTGACCGTGGCCAGGACGTTGTTGTGGGAGATCATGGCCCCCTTGCTGCGGCCGGTGGTGCCCGAGGTGTACATGATCAGGGCCAGGTCGTCGCCGTGGACCATGGCGGGCTCTGGCGTGCTGTCCTCGGGGGCCAACCAGTTGGCTGCCTGGTCCACGGAGAGGACGTGTTCCAGGCCGGCCCGATCCTCGGGATCCAGCTCGTCCAGAACGGCCTGTTGGCGGTCCTCGGTGAGGAGGAGCCGGGGCGTGGCGTCGTGGAGGATGTGGCGGATCTCTCGACGGCGATAGCGGAGGTTGATGGGCACCATGATCCCGCCCAGGCGGATGACGGCCAGGTAGGCCAGGACGAACTCCGGCCGGTTGCCCATGTAGAAGGCCACCCGGTCTCCCTTGGTCACGCCCAGGGCCTGGAGGGAGGCGGCCCAGCGGTCCGCGGCCCGGTGGAGTTCCCGATAGGTGTAGGTGACCGGGGTGGGATCGGCGGTCGGGTCCACGAACTCCAGCGCGATCTTGTCCGGTGTGCGCTGTAGCGGGATCGTGAAGAGACGTGTCAGGTCCATGGATGCTCCTTCCACACGCGTCACGGGATGTCGGTTGGGGAGGTGTGGCGGTCATTATCGCCAGAGCTTCCCTGGATGTCAAACCTCTGGAGACCGTCCCCGGGCAGGGATCGGGCCGGGGGACGACGCCCCTCCCCCCTGAGCGGGAGGGGCGTCGCCGGATCACCGCGTCTCGGGCGGGGCCAGGAGGGCTGCGGGGGCGGCAGGAGGTCCGCTCAGGGTCTCCAGAAAGGCCCGGAGCTGGGCCATCTCCTGGGCGGTCAGGTGGAGAGGCTCCAGGTCGCTGTGGCCGGGGAAGGCCCGGGGCGCCGCGTTGTAGTGGGCGATGACCGCCTCCAGGGTGGGCAGAGAGCCGTTGTGCATGTAGGGGGCGGTGGCGGCCACGTTGCGCAGGCTGGGCACCTTGAACGCGCCCACCAGCTCCACCCCCTCGGTCTTGATGAAACGCAGCTCCAGACACGTCTCCGGGGCCGCATCGCTGTAGGGCCCCAGGCAGTTGAACGGGTCCTCCAGGACCTGGCTGGCCCCTTGGGCTCGGCCCAGATCTGCGGCCTCGCCGGGGCGAAGGGGGAGGCCGATGTTGTGGAACTCGCCGTTGGTGAGCAGAGGCCCGTTGTGGCAGTTGATGCACTGGGCTTTGCCGATGAAGAGGCGCAGACCCTGGGCCTCTTCATCGGTGAAGAGGGCTGCCATGCGGGCCCGGTCTCCGCTGGACACTGCGGCCGCGTAGTCGTCGAACCGGGTGCGGCCGGGCAGGAGCCGACGCTGGTAGGCGGCCAGGACCTTGCCGATGTTCGCGAAGATCCGGTCGATCCGTTCCCGGTCCTCCGGGGTCATGGCCTCCCACGCGGCCCGGAGCGTCGGATCCTCCACCGGGCCGGCATCCCGGGGGAAGCGTCGGGGATCCGAGATGTCGGGCATGGGGCCGAAGAGGGCCTCGTACGCGTCCCGGTAGTGGGCCGCGATGACCTGGGCATGGCGGGAGCGGTTGCCCGCGTGTTCCAGAGGAGCTTCCTGGGGGCTCAGGGCCTGGGCCCACAGGCTGTCCTTGCGACCGTCCCAGAAGAACCAGGTGTTGTACCCGGCCCCCACCACGGTGGGGGTGTGTCGTGGCGTCTCCTCTCCTCGGACGTTGGCCCGGGCCCGGCCATCGGTGAAGTACTGCTGGGGCCGATGGCAGGTGGCACAGGCCACGGTGCCGTCCCCGCTGAGCCGGGGATCGAAGAAGAGGGCGTGGCCCAGGGCCACGGCCTGGGGATCGTCCGCGACCGCGTTGCTGGGGTCCGGGGGAAGAGGCGGAAGCGCGTCCAGGGACAGGGAGCGGATCCGGCGTTGCTCCTCTGGGCTCCAGCGGTGGGCTGGGCTCCAGAAGGGGACCCGGCCCGGGCCGAGCCACCCGGACCGGGCCAGGCCGAGCCCAAGGAGGAGCGCCGCGAGGCTTGCTCCCAGGATCACACGTCGACGGGACATGGGCATCCTCCAGGCCTTTGCGCGCAGGGCACCTACTTCAGCTCGAACTGGAAGGTCACGGTGTCCTGGAGCTCACCGGCCGCGATCTCCAGGGTCAGCACCCACACCCCGGCCATGCTGAACTTCACGCCCTCCAGCAGGTAGTCGCCGTTGCCCAGCTCCTGGGTGACCCGGGGCACGGTGGGAAAGCCGTGGTCGTGGGCCGGCATCCCGCCGGAGACCTGGATCCGGGCACCGGTCACCGGTGTGCCGTCCTGGCCCTCCACGTGGACGATCCAGGAGTGGATGGGCCCCACGGTCACCGGATCGATCTGAGGTCGGGCCGTCACCCGGAAGAGACCGGCCGCGGAGAGCTGGGGCTCCAGGGCATCCGCGGGCATGGCACCGGCGGACATCTCCATCTCGCCCATGTCGCCCATCTCGCCCATGTCGCCCATCTCTTCCATCGCCCCCTGGCCCTCCATGTCGCCCATCTCCATCCCCGGCCCCTCCTGGACCGGCACGGAGAGCTCGGTGGTGACCTGGCCTCGATCGTCCTCCAGGGTCACGGTCAGGGAGAGGACCTGGCCCACCTCCAGGGGCTGTTGCAGGTTCAGGAGCATGATGTGCTTGCCCCCAGGGGCCAGCTCCAGGGTCGCGCCGGGGGCCACGGTGAAGCCCTGGGCGCGGGGCTCCATGCGCATGACGCCGTTGGCGTCCTTCACCGTCTCGTGGAACTCCGTGGCCTGGGCCACCTGCGTGGATGCCGCCACCAGCCGGACCGTCCGTTCTGTGGGGTTGTGGAGGGTCAGGTAGATGGCCGAGTTGCCGCCGGCCGGTGCAGGACGGGCCCACTGATCCGAGAAGATGGGCGCGTCCGCGGGGATGGTGGGGGTGGCGGGTGGCTGTGGGCCGAGAGCACACCCCGTGACCGTCCACAGAACCACTGCCAGGGTCCAGATCCGGAGGAGCCGGCTCCGGGCTCCCGATGGTCGAGGGGGATGTCTTCGTGGCATGGACATCGGACAGAACCTCCTGGGATGTCGGCGCGCGGGAAGAATGCACGCCCGGGATACGGAACGTCGAAGGCTCGGTCAGGAACGGGCGGGATGCGCGCGCCCAGGACAGGCCATGACGCCTCTCCGGCCGCAAGGGCTGCGCGGCGGGGATGGGATCCGGATGGAGAGGGCAGGCGTCGGGCGCGGCCGGCTCAGGGAAATTCCGGTGGAGGGGTGATCACGGGGAGGGGAGGCGTGCGGTCCATGAGGGAGTGGCCCAAGGCCCGGATGCTCTGGGGGAGCGGGGCCAGACGGGCCTGTCGTCGCATGGCCAGGAGAAGCCACACGGCC
>JALSIX010000104.1 GCA_026989655.1 Caldilineaceae bacterium | reverse complement strand
CCTGACCGGCATCGAGATCCGCCTGACCACCGGCCCAGGCCGGGGGGAGGTGTCCCTGGGCGTGGCCACCGAGGGAGGCACCCTGGCGGACAGCACCGTCTCGGTGGGCGACGTGGCCGGACGGGACATCGTCAAGGACAACTTCTTCTTCGTGCACGCGGACAGCGAGAGGGCCCGCCGGGCCGTGGAGATCCGCATCACCGACGCCTTCTTCGCCTGCCTGGTGCGCCTCACCGAGGCACGGCTGGCCGTCTTCCTGTTCGACTCCTACGAGGAGGTGAGCCAGGAGGCCGATGCCTGGATCCAGGGCCAGTTCCTCTCCCGGGTCCGGGACGGCCAGCTGCAGAATGTCCTGGTGGTCCTGGCCGGCCGGCAGGTGCCGGCCCTCGGCTCCGCATGGCGGCACATGGTGGCCCACACAGGCCTGGAGCCCTTCACCCCGGAGCATGTGCGGGAGTACATCGTGGAAAGGCGTGGCCTGGCCGACCTGGACGTGGGGACCATCTGGCGGACCTCCGGCGGCAACCCGGGCCTGTTGGGCATGATGGCCGACATCGCGGCCGCGGAGAGCTTGGGCCAGGACGAGGACTGGCTGTGAGGAGCGCCTCCATGCCGGATCCCCTCCCTGGGCTGGACGTCCACGTCCAGCTCCTCCAGATCCTGGAAGAACAGCATCCACAGCTCGCGGAGCTGTTGGCCCTGGGCGCGGTGCCCCGCTGGCTGGACCGGGAGCGGCTTGCCGCGCTGCGGGGGCGGGAGGATGGGCAGGAGGCGCGTCTCCTGGCCCGTCTGCTCCGCTTCTCCTTTGTCAACCCGGTGGCGGTGGCCGATGGCTCCACCGGCCTGCGCGTGGAGTACACCCGGGAGATGCGCCAGCTCTTCCGGGAACGTTGGCTCTCCCGGGATCCGGAGGGCTTCGCGGGGGCCAATGGCCGTCTGGTCCAGTACCTGGATCGCTGGCTGGCCGCCCATCCGGAGCCAGGCCCCGGACGCCAGGAGATGGAGCTGGATCGGATCTACCATGGCCTGGCCGCGGATCCCGCGACCGGCCTGGCCTACCTGTTGGACCGGTTCGATCGGGTGTGGGCGGAACGCCACATCGCGGCCGCGGAGCAGCTCCTGGCCATCCTCCAGGAACAGCGGGATCTTCTCTCTCCCGACACCCAGGCGGTGGTGACGTGGCTCCGGGCCCAGGTGGATCAGCTGCACGGGCGCTGGGAGGCGGCTGCCCACCGCCTGGAACCCCTGCTGGAGCCCGGTCCACTCCCGCCCTGGCTGCGGGCCCGGATCCGACGCGGGCTGGCCCGATCTGCCATGGCCATGGGCCGCTGGGTGGAGGGGATCCGCCTCCTGGAGGATGCGCTGGCCATCGCCCAGGTGCACCATCTGGCGGACCAGGCGGCCTGGGTGTGCAAGGAGCTGGGGGATCTCCACCACGATTTCGCCTGCCATGCCTGGGCCGAACCCTGGGCCGGCCCCTTGGACGAGCCCTCCCCAGTCCGCTCGGTGGGCCACTGGGCCGGCCTGGTGGCTCGGCTGCCCCTGGTGCTCTACCTGATGGGACAGATGGGCGTCCGCCCCCTGCTGTCGGGGATCCATCGGGTGGGGCGGGGCATGGACTGGGCGGTGGCCCGGCTGTTCGCCACGGCCGCCCGCTGGTACCAGCGGGCCGAGGATCGGTTCGCGGCTCTGGAGGATGCCCAGGGCCTGGTGGCCCTGCGGGAGGCCCGCTCGTGGATGTGGTTGAACCTGGACCATCCGGCCCAGGCCGAGGAGGGCTACCGCTGGCTGTTGCACCAGGACCAGGTGCCGTTGGACCCCTATCGACGGGCCCGGGCCCAGCTGGAGCTGGCCAACGTCCTCCTGCGTCGGCAGCGACCGGAGGAGGCCTGGCCCCTGTTGGAGGCTGCTCTCCCGGTGTTCCAACGCTACGGCCATGGCCAGCGGATGGCTCAGGCCCACCATCTGCAGGCCCGGATCTTGGCCTCTCGAGGAGAACTGGCCCAGGCTGCTGTCC
>JALSIX010000103.1 GCA_026989655.1 Caldilineaceae bacterium | reverse complement strand
TGTCTACGGGCTCGGCGGGCGGGGGGGGGCGCGGCAGGTTCTGGGGAGGAGACGGGGGCCACGTCTGCGGGGGCTTGTTCCGGCTCGGCCCGGTGCGGTGTCCTCTCCGGGGGGTGGGCCGGTGGGGGTCCGGCATCGACCTCGGGACCGGGCACCGGCCCGGTCCGGTGTCGCACCGCGTCCACCAGGAGCGAGATCCAGGGGAGCAGGTAGACCAGCGGGGTGTGGCGCACCAGCAGGGCCAGCCCGAGCCCCGCGACCCCGGCGGCCACCACCAGCCCTGGCCAGCGGCCCAGCCCATAGGCCAGCAAGGAGCCCAGCCCCCATCCCAGCACCCCCTCCGGGGCACCCATGGGAAGGGGGCCCTGGAAGTGGGGCCCCACCAGATGGAGGGCTGCCAGCCCGCCCAGCACCACCAGCTCCCCCCCTACCAGGGCCTCGGGGTTCCAGTAGCCGGCCCGTTCCCCCAGGAGGAGCACCACCCCCACCAGGGCCAACGCCAGGGCCACCGGCAGCCCGGCCCAGCCCAGAAAACGGACCAGCCACCCCTCGGCCCCCTCGACCAGCCAGTGGAGGGTGAGCCCTCCGCCCACCAGGAACAGGGCCAGCCCCAGTCCATCCGTGCCCAAGGACTCCCACATCTCCTGCAGGGCCTGGCCCATGCCCTCGCGCCACCGGGAGCCAGCCGATCGGCGTCTTCGTCTGGGCCGGGCTCGACGCCGCGTCACGGGCTCCCCTCCTCGGTGGGGTGTCGCCGGGGGCCGTTCTCCTCGTCCACCTCCAGCAGGGCCTCCCAATCGTTCTGCTCCATCTCCGCCAGGATCTGGGCCACCTGGCCGATGGCCACCCGCTGTTTGCGGTACAGGTCGCTCTCGCTGATGGCCAGCCGTTCCGCGATCTCCCGTACCTTGCGTCCCTGGACGAAGCGCATCTCCAGGATGTTGTAGAGGAGCCATTCCGGCGTGCTCAGGTCCTGTTTGCCGTCGGGGCGCAGCCGCTGGATGGCCTGCCCCAGGACCAGGCGCAGGGCCTTGGTGGGGTTCCCATCCGCCTTCTCCAGAGCACGGCCCACCACCCGCAGGCGGATGAGGGGGCTCTGGCTCAGCTTGGGCCCGCCCCAGTAGTGGCTGAGGGCATCCTTCACCCAGCTCTCGAACTCCGGATTGTGGATGGGGCTGGGCTCCAACAGATCCCCCAGGGGCACCTCGGCGTCCTCCGTGGCGTAGGGAACCACGCCCCGCATGGCCTGGATCCGGTCGATGCCGGGAATGATCCGCCGCAGGGCCACGAAGACCTGCTTCTGCAGGCGTCGGTCCATGAGGGCCAGGCCGATGCGGTCCACCATCTGGGCGACCAGTTGCCGCTCCTCCAGGGTGAGGAGGGGGGTCTCGGTTCGGGCCTGGACGCCCAGGACTCCCAGGACCGTCTCCTTGCCCCGGGCACTCCGCTCCACCAGGGGCCAGATCCAGAAGCCCTGGTGGTGGATGGGGGGGTAATGGTGGATGGAGGGCATGTCCCGCTCCATCGGCACGGGGGGGCTGTGGCCGTTCGCGCCGTTGCCTGGGCCGGCCCGTTCCCGCAGCGCCCGGTTGAGCCCTTCGGACCAGTCGTGGACGGCCAGGATCTGCTCCCGGGTGCCCGGGGGCCCCACCACGGCTTCCAGGACCAGATCCGGCCCCACCACCGAGGCCACAAAGCCCGCGGGGACCCGCAACAGCTCACACAGGCTGGTCAGGTGGTTCTCCAGGAACTGGCGCAGGTCGCTGGAGGTGAGGAGCCGGCGGTCCAGCTCTCGCAGCCAGGCGATCTCCTCCCGGTCCTCCCGATAGATGGCCCGGTCCACCAGCGTCTTGGTGACGCTGAGCACCAGCTGGCTGAGGACGATCACCCCGGTGATGACGCTGAACAGCACCATGTCCCGGGGAATTCCCAGGATCCGCTCCACCGTGGGCAGGGTCTGGATGGCCAGGATGACCAGGATGGCCACCGCGGGGCCTCGGGTGAAGAAGCGGATCAGCCGGTAGCGGACCACCCGATCCGGGGTGAGCACGCCGAAGTGGGCCACGGTGTAGGCCATGAGGACCAACAGCCCCGCCACGGCCATGTTGCCCAGGATGGAGAGGAGGAAGACCAGCACCCCCGCGGTGTCGCCGGCCGTGCTCTTGCCCAGCGCGATCAGATAGGGGAAGGTGCCGATGCCCGGCGCCACAAAGCCCAGCAGCAGGTAGGTCATCCGCTTCCGGCTGGTCTCGGTCAGGCATCGGCTCCGGGCTTTCCAGACGTTGTGGAAGGCCAGGAGCACGGCCAGGGCGAAGAACAGGGCGAAGGGACGGAAGAGGGGGCCCGCCTGCAGGAACGCGATGGGCGGCGCGTAGACCACCGGGCCCACCAGCCCGTGGGTGAAGAGGGCCAGCCCCGCGCTGAGGGCCGAGAGTGCCCCGGCCAGCCCACTCACCCATCGTCGCCTCGGGCCAGTGCGGTAGTTGGTGGTCCGCAGCAGCCCGTTGGAGAAGGTGTAGTAGGCCCAGGGGATCAGCGCGATGCCCAGCCATTGGAAGCGGAGCCAGCGATCCGCGGCCTGGGCCGAGTCCACCCGGGTCAGGGCCACCTCCGCCGCGTACACCACCATCACCAGGGCCGACAGGAGGGCGAAGCGTCTGGCCACCGGGTGTCGGAAGTTGTAGGTCAGGGTGTACGCCATCAGCGAGAAGGCCAGGATCACCACTGCCGAGGCGACCAAGCCGTTGAGAAAGCCCAGGACTTCCAGCACATTCCATCCAGCCACGGCCCAACGCACTCCCACCTAGCTCCAGTCCATGGTGGTGTCCACCACCACCCACATCTTGAACCGCTTGTGGAGGTGGAGGGTGATCCCCACCTCCTGGTCCGAGGCCCGCCGTATCACCATGTGGAGGGAGGCCGATTCCACCGTGTGGAAGTCGATCACGTCCATCTCCACCGTGGGCGTCTCCGGTCGGGGGGCCTCTGCCTCGTCCATCTCCAGCCACAGGGTCGGGCCATCGAACCCCAGGTCGCCCATGGGCTCGGCGGGATGGCGCCGGATCCGGAGCTGGGCCGGGGTCCCGTCGGGAGCGGGATCCAGATGGCGGCGCTGGCCCAGCATGTGGATCAGGGCCGTGCGCCGGATCCGTACCGTCTCCGGTTCCTCGGGGTCCGCGCTCTGGTAGTAGCGGGCCAGGACGTAGGTAGGGCCAAAGGCCTCCTGTTGGCCGAGCAGCCGCAACAGCTCCTCCCGCACCGGTGTCCAGGTGGCCCGCCACTGGGGCCCTGGGGTCCGGTCGCCGTGCTCCAACAGGGCCAGGGTCAGCTCTCCGCCCAGGCGGTTCAGGATGGCCAGGGGAGAGAGCTGGGTCGGATCCCGCTTCAGGCGCTCCAGCCACTGTTCCGGCGTCCATTCCACCTGATCCATCACCACGAAGGGGTGACGAGTGCTGTAGGTCACATAGATGCCCAGCCCGATCGCGCCCACCAGCAGCAGGACGAAGGTCCAGGAGATGGGATCCATGGACGCGAGGATCTGTTCCAGGCTGGGCAGTGGCCCGAGGGTCCAGCGCCGCAGCAGTTGCTCGATGGGTAGCTCCGGCATGGCATGAAGCGACGCGCGCACTGTGGAATCGACCGCCGAGTCGCCATTTCCCATTGTACCACACAAGGACGGGAGGGGCCGGGGCCACCGGGCCTCCGAGAGGCGAGGGGACCCCGGCCGGTGGCCATCAGCCCCGGGCCACCGGGCCCGGGGCAGGGCTCATCGGGCGGAGAAGGTGGGGTCGAAGAACCACAGGAGGAAGAGGATCAACAGGGAGAAGACGCCCAGCTCCACCAGCACCCGCCGGGTCAGCCGGCCCTGGAGCCCCTGTTGGGCCACGGTCACGGTGAGGTAGAAGGCCAGGAGCAACACCAGGCCACCGGTCAGGTCCGAGAGACCCCAGTAGCTCAGGGCCCAGGTCATCTCGCCCAGCAGCAGCCCCACCAGGGCCGCGTGGGTGAAGATGGGCGCGGCCTCGGTGGCCGCCATCCGCAACAGCTCCACGGCCAACAGGCCCCCGATCAGGGCGATCAGTCCTCCGGAGAGCAGGCCCCGTCCTCCGGTCCGATAGACCAGGAGGAAGAGGGCCAGGACGGCTCCGTAGGTGAGCACGTTCAGCACGATCCGGTTGCGTCGAAAGCCGACACCGTGGGGCTCTACGGTACCGTAGAGCGCGTACAGGCTCAGCCCCAACACCCCCGCGCCGGCCAGAATGCCTGCCAAGGTCCACAGCCGGGAGGGCGACAGGGGCACCAGCAGCACCCAGAGGGTGCCCAGGGCCGTGGGCAGGGCCCAGTAGACCCATCGGGAGCGCCAATGGCGTCGGCTGGGCTGCCGGCGCCAGCGGGGATGCAGCCGCAACAGCCCCTCCGCGCCGCTGCCCGCCAGCACCCCGGCCACCAGGGCCATCCAGATGGTGCTGGGGATGACCAGAGGGTCGGGCAGGCCGAAGCGGGAGAGCTCCGGCACCACCAGAGGCGGCAGACGCAGGAAAAGGCTGGCCACCGCCACCAGGGCCACCGCCCATGTCACCACGCTGATCCGCCCCTGGACCTGGGCCAACTCGTCCTGGACCATGGTCCGTCCCATCCTCTCTCCGGCAGGGCCCACCGGCCCCTGCGCTGAAGACCGACCCGCGAAGGCCACCGGGGATGGGGCCCGCCCGGGCAGGCGGCCACACCGATGGCTTTCCGATGGAATGGCCCCGCACCACGTTGCCCCTTCGCCGGTTCGGGGGTACAATGGACATCCATCCGGGTCTCCGCATTCTACGTCCGTGCCGGGGCGCTGTCAAAATGGTTGTGTGCCGATTCCACGATTTCTCCGTCACCATCGATCGCTCTCCCCAGGATGAACCGCCCTACCCGGTCACCGCCCGGTATCGGGGGCAGGTGGCCAAGGGCACCTTCCCGGAGGACGCGCTCCTCCCCGAGTGGCAGGACCTCTTGCGGGCCATGGGCAACCCCATTCGGCCCCCCGGGCATCCCACCCTGGCCCAGGCCGGGGGACGTCTCTTCCAGGCCCTGTTCCAGGACGACGTCCGGGAGCTGTGGGCCCAGGCCGAGGGGGAACGCCATCGGCCGGATGGGCCGGACCTTCGGCTGCGGCTGGTCCTCAACGCGCCGGGGGCCGCAGCCCTGCCCTGGGAGCTGCTCTACGACCCCCGCCGCCGCCATCCTCTGGCCGCGGATGCCCGCTATGCCTTCGTGCGCACGGAGAACCTGGCCGTCTACGTGGAGCGGCCCCGGGACCTGTCCATCACCTGGCCCCTCACCCTCCTGGTGGCCGCGCCGGAGGATCCCCACGGCATCATCCGGGCCGGCCAGGAGGTGGAGACCATCCAGGGATGGCTGGGGCACCTGCCCCAGGAGCGCTACCGGCTGGAGATCCTCACCGGCCGTTTCGATGTCCATGAACTGCGCCGCCGGATGGAGGAGCTCCAGCCCCACATCCTGCACCTCATGGCCCACGGTGCACCGGACGGTCTGCTTCTCTGGCAGGAGGACCAGCCCACCTTCTTCTCCTCCGTCCAGATCCAGGCCCTGATCCGTCCCATCGAGAGCCTGCGCCTGGTCTTCCTCAATGCCTGTCTGGCCGGCCAACCGGATCGCTCCCGCCCCTTCTCCAGCCTGGCCCAACACCTGTTGCAGACAGGCCTCCCCGGGCTGGTGGCCATGCAGTTCGAGATCCGGGAGGACGCGGCCCTGCGTTTCGCGGCCTTCGCGTACGAGGCCCTGGTCCAGGGGCGTTGCCCCGGCCACGTGGATGTGGCCGTCAGCGAGGCCCGGAACTACCTCTTCATCGACAGCTCGGACCACGTGGACTACGCCACCCCCATCCTCTGGCTCCAGACCGAGAGCGGTCTCCTCTTCCCCAGGGCCGTGCCGGAGCGCCGGGAGGCTCCTCCGCCGGTGGTGGACCCCAAGATCCCGGAGAAGGAACGCTGGCTCCAGCGGCTTCCCCACTGGAACCGAGACACCCTGTCCCCGCAGCTGCGCCTGGTGTACGACAGCCGCCAGCTCAACGTCCACGAGGCCCATCGGCTCCTGGAACAGCTCAAGCGGCTGGCCCAGGAACAGGCCCGAGGCCAGGTGCGAGCGGGAGCCCTGCAGCAGGTGTTGGAGGCGTTCGAGGCGCAGCAGCGGGAGATCGAACGGCTGACCCAGATCCTGCAGGAGCGGGCCGGGCCGCCGGCCTCCTGAGCCCCATACCCGGACTCCCGTCCGACATCGGACACGGGGCCCCATGTCCAAGTCCCTCCCGGTGTGCCGGAAGCTCTTCGCCAGCCTGGCCCTGCTGCGCCTGGCCCTGATCTACGGCCTTCTCGGCTTCCTCCTCCTGGAAGGCCTGCTTCTCCTCCGGGCGATCCGAGAGGTGCGCCCCCGGCCCACGGACCCGAGCCCGCCCCCCCACGCCCCGGGAATGGCCGTCCCCTTCCACGGCGTCACCGTGGCCCTGGAGCAGTACCCGGACAGCCCGGCCCGACGGCAGGCCCTGGCGCGCCTCCGGGATGCCGGGTTCGGCTGGGTGCGGCAGCGGCTGGACTGGCGCGAGCTGGAGCCGGCCCCGGGCCGCATCCGCTGGGAGCGGGTGGATCCCCTCCTGGCCGATATCCAGGAGGTGGGCCTGGAACCGGTGGTGGTGCTGGACGGCAGCCCGGTCTGGGCCCGGGATCCCCGGGATCGCCCACCCACGGACAACCCCCTGGCACCGCCCGCGGATCCCGGGGACTTCGCGGCCTTCGCGGGCCAGGTGGCCACCCGGTACCGAGAGCGCCTCCGCTACTACCAGATCTGGGACGAGCCCAACATCGCGCCCCGCTGGGGCAATCGCTGGGTGGATCCGGTGGGCTACGCCCGTCTCCTCCAGGCCGCCGCGTCGGCCATCCGGGCCGCGGACCCGGACGCGGTGATCCTCACCGGTGCCCTGGCGCCCACCGCGGATCGGGGCCATGCAGCCGTGGACGAGGTCTACTTCCTGGAACGGCTCTACGCGGCCGGCGGGGCCTCGGCCTTCGATGTGCTGGCCATCCAACCCTTCGGCTTCGGCCACCCACCAGAGGACCTGCCCAGCCGCCGCGCCGTGCTCAACTTCCGTCGGGCCCAGTGGATCCGCCGGGCCATGCTGGCCGCGGGAGACGCGGACACCCCTGTCTGGGCCGTCCGCTACGGGTGGAGCCGGCAGCCCAACCCGGTGTGGCGGGCCGTCTCCCCGGAAGAGCAGGTGGCCTTCACCGCCCGCGCCGTGGCCCTGGCCCGGGCCGAGTGGCCCTGGATGGCGGCCATGGGATGGGCCATCGACCGCCCGGCCGCCCCGCCCCACGATCCCCTGTGGGGTTTCGCCCTGGTCACGCCCCAGGGAACGGAGACCCCCCTGCTCCAGGCCTGGCCCCGGGAAATTTCCCAGGCAGCCATCGGGGCCGGCAACCCGTTCTCCTGCCCGGATTGCCTGTGGTCCTCCGGATGGATCCTGGCGCCATGGGGGCTGGGGGCCTATTTCCTGGGATGGACCGGGGCCCTGGTCCTCCTCCTCTGGCGAGGCCAGGCGGCCTGGGGCCGCCTGGGGCAGGCTTTTCCCCGGTCCCCGGGGCGGGGCAGCCCATCTCCCCGGAGAGGCCGGACCGGCCTTCCCGACGCAGGCGATCTGGGGTTGGGGCTGGCCTGGCTGATCCTGGCGGGGGTCTACTTCCTGGCCACCTGGCCGCCGCTCATCGGGCTCTGCTGGGTGCTGGGCGGCGTGCTCCTGTGGCACCGACCCCGGGTGGGGCTCTATCTCCTGGCCGTGCTCCTGCCCTTTCACTACCGCTGGAAGGATATCCGTCTGGTGGAGGGGATCTGGTCCTTGCCTCCTGCCCACGCGGTGCTGCTGGCCCTGGTGCCTGCCTGCCTTCGAGCCCTGTGGAGGTCGGGAACCGCCGGCAGGGACGGAGGGCTGCGGGCAAGGGGGCGCGGGCTGACCGGGGCCGATGGGCTGGCCCTGGCCTGGTTGGGGGTGAGCCTGGTGACCCTGCCTGGGGCGTGGTACCTCCCCGGCTACCTCCAGGGGATGTGGGACCTGGTCCTGGCCCCGGGGCTCATGTTTGCAGCGGTGCGGTCGTTGGCCCGTCCGACGGATCGGTCCGGGCTGGCCTGGGCCCTGGCCGTGGGCGGTGCGGCGGCCGCTTTCCTGGGTCTGGTCGACTGGATCCAGGGTGGGGGCACCTGGGTGGACGGTGTCCGGCGTCTGAGCGGGCTGGCCTTCTCGCCCAACCAGACGGCCCTGTATCTGGAGCGGACGCTCTTCCTGTGGATGGCATGGTTGGCCTTCCCCCGGGCTGCGGAGCGGCGGAGCCCCTGGATGGTCTCTCTTGCCCTGGCGGGTCTGGCCATCACCGGAGGGGCTCTGGGGCTCACCGCAAGCCGAGGGGCCTGGCTGTTGGGCGTGCCCGTGGGTGCGGCTGTCCTTCTGTGGGGCCGCATGGGTTTCCAGGCCTCGGGGCGGCGGACAGGGTGGAGGGGACCGGTCCTCCTGCTGGGGCTCCTGGTCCTGGCCGGGGGCCTGGTGGTGGCGCCGCGCCTGGTCCAGGGCTCCCCTGTTCGGCAGCGGATCTGGGTGTGGCAGGCTGCCCTGGAGCTGTGGCGTTCCCGCCCGTGGACAGGGGTGGGGCCTGGGGGCTTCTTCTGGTCCTATCCGGCCTTCATGCTGCCGGCCGCGGCTGCGGAACCCAACCTGCAGCACCCACACAATGTCTGGCTGGAGCTGGCCACCGGTTGGGGTGTGGGGGGGCTGGCGTGGCTGTTGGCCCTGGGGGGATGGGTCCTGGCCCGGGCTCGTGGTTCTCTGGACTGGGTGGCCCTGGGCCTGCTCGCGGGGATGGCGGCCGGAGGGGCTCACGGACAGGTGGACGCGTTCCTGGCCCTGCCGGAGCTGGCCGGGTGGCTGTGGTTGGCCCTGGCGCTCTTGGCTACGGAGAGACCCGGCCGCGACGAGGAGATCTGAGAGGCCTCCAGGCCGTCCCCTGCGTTCCCATTCCAAGGGGATGGAAGGACACGGGGCACGGCCACGGCCGTGCCCCATGGAGGTGTGTCCGTTGGGGAGATGAAGGGTCGGTTCTCTATTCCAAGACCGCGGTGAACCGGATCTCCGAGCCCGTGAAGACGGTGAGCAGCTGCTGGAACAGGAGCTCGGAGACGGCCGGGTCCTCCAGTTGTTCGGCGGTGTCCGGGGGCAGGAAGGGCATCATCAGCCGGAGCAGCCGTTGCAGGGCCGGGGCATCGTAGCCCATCTGGAGGATCGGCTGGTCGTCCGCGGTGAACTCCAGGCCGTTGGTCACCGCGGCCACCCGGATGGTCCGGGCGCCCAGGTTCCGGAGGCTCTCGGCCACGGAGGGGGCCAGCGGAGGTACCTGGATGCCCGCGGCCTCCAGGGCCTCGGTGGAGATGCCCGCGATGCTGGTGATGCGGTTGTCCTCGATCACCATGCCGAACTGGGCCATGGGACGGTTCAGGTCGCCCAGGGCAGGCTCCTGGAAGTCCACGGCAGTGAGCTTGAAGTCCAGGGGGATGTCCAGGGGCTCGGCTCCCGACGGTGGCGGCAGTTGGACGGCAACCCCCAGCTCAGCCTGGGAGAGGAACTCCAGGAGACCGCCCACCAGATCGGGGGAGACGCCGGCCAGGCCGCCCACCAGTTGGACCATCCTGTCCACGGAGTCCTCGGTCCAGCTCAGGGTGGGCATGGGCTCGCCGTTGGCGGCCAGGAAGAGGGTGTCGTTGAAGATGTCCAGGTCCAGCCGTTGGACCTGGGCGGCCTGGAACCGCTGGACCAGCTCCTGGGGCAGGGTGGTGAGGGGCAGGCCCAACAGGCTCAGCCGGCCGTCCGGGTCCATCTCCAGGAGGAGGGGGAACGCGGCCAGCTTCAGGGGCGGTGTGGGCTTGCCGGTGAGGTCCACCACCACGTTGGTCCGAGCGGTCAGGACCTCGGGCAGCAGGCGTTGGACCTGTTGCAGGACGGGGCTTTCGCCCGTGAAGGCAGCGGCCAGGCCCATGGCCCGCTCCATGGCCGGCAGGTCGTAGAGGACGGCCAACAGGGTGCGGTCGCCCGCGACGATCGCCAGGGTGTTGTCCACCGTGCGGAGGGCCAGGGAGTCGGCCTGGAGCCCTTCCAGGGTCGCCAACAGGTTCGGCGGCAGGCCCACCGCGGAGAGGCCGAACATCTCCACCAGGTTGGGCGGCAGACCGCCCAGGCCGGCCAGGCGTCCGGTCTGGGGATCGACGGAGACCGCCACCTCCAGTGCCTCCTGTTCCTCCAGGGGGGGCAGGGGCTCGAACTGGACCGCGGTCACGTCGAATTCGCCCTCGAAGGCCATGGGCTCGGCACCCGGAGCCGGGGGCAGGTCCATGCTCACGCCGATGGCGGTCTTGGCCGTCAGGGCCCGGACGAGCCGCAGGCCCACGTCCAACAGGGCCGGATCGGTTCCCAGCAGGTCGCCGGCCTGTTGGAGGGTGGCCACCGTATCGTCCGTCCAGGCCAGGGCCGGCAGAGGCTGTCGGTTCGCGGCCAGGAAGAGGGTGTCCTGGCGGAGCCCCACGTCCAGCTTCTGGACGTCCTGGGCCTGGAACTTGCCCACCAGTTCCTGGGGCAGGGCGGCCCCGGGCAGGGGGATGCCCCAGAGGGAGAGGGCCCCGTCCTCCGCGACCTGGACCGAGAAGGGGCTCAACTGGGTGTCCTGCACGGGCTGGCCGGTGAAGGAGACCACCAGCTCCACGTCGGCTCCGGGGAGCTGGGGCAGCAGGGCCTCCATCAACTGGACCATGGTGGGATCCGGCGCCATGGCCCGGGCCAGCCCCAGCATGTTGTCCAGCCGGGTGGAGTCGTAGGCGATGTCCGGCAGCTCCGGGCCGTCGGTGGAGAGCTCGATGCCGTTGGGGTGGGTCCGGACATCCAGGAACTGGAGGCCCAGGACCTGCACCAGGGCCAGTGCATTCGGGGGCAGGTTCAGGCCCAGGGAGGCGCCCAGGGCCTGCTCCAGCTCGGCCAGGGGGATGCCCTCGATGGAGGGGTTGCCCTGTTCGTCGTAGGCCAGGCTGGCGAACTTGATGGGGCCGATGGTGGTCTCACCGGCCTCCTCGGGCTGGACCAGCTCCTCGCCCCGCCAGCGGGGGATCTCCAGGGGTGTGGCTCCCGAGGCCAGGGGCAGTTTCAGGGCCACGCCGATGCCGATGCGTCGGAACCAGGGAAGGATGCCCGCGGCCTGGGCCGCGCCGGGGGTGTTGCGCAGCACCTCCTGCAGCGCGGCGATGGAGCCCTCGTCCCAGGCCAGGTAGGGCAGGGGATCGCCGTTCGCGTAGAGGAAGACGCCGTGGTAGCCCAGACGGATCTCCAGCTGCTGGACGTTGGCCTGTTGGAGCTGTCCGAGCATGGGTTGCTGGAGCACGGGCCCCAGGGAGAAGCCGAAGACCGTGCCGTTGCCGTTGGAGTCGATGGTCACCGGAATCGAGGGGAGATTGAACCAGGTGGAACCCTCTGCCCCCCCACCTCCACTGCAGGCACCCAGCACCAGGCTGATGAGCAGGACAGCTACCACAGTGCGGAGAGACATGGTCTTAGCCTGCACGGAAAGTCTCCTTTGTTATGCGGTGGCGTTCGGATGATGAGTGCAGGAAAGAAATGCAGCACAGTCGATCGCCGCGTGCAAGCGATCCTGTCCGATTGTTATTTATAGCACGATTCGCAGGGAAAGGCAACGTCTGGCCGGATCGGGGGGAAGGATCGTCCATCCAGGTGCCCCACAGGTCTCCCGGTCCCGAGCCGGCTCGGGACCGTCCAGCCAGGACCTTCCGGGCAGACGGCCACCGTGCCGCTGCCCACAATCCGGGACGCGCCCCGCGGATCGGTGTCGTCAGGGGATGTCCCTAATCTTACCCCAGGTTGTCTGGAGAGGGCAAACCCCGTTTTGCCCCTTCCAGGGCCGTCCCTGGCCCCGGATCAGAGGCCCTGTTCCAGGCGCTGGCGCAGGGCCGTGCGCATGGCCTCCTGGTCGCTCCAGGGGTATTCTATCTCGCCGTAGCACATGCTGCGCTCGTGGCCTTTGCCGAAGCTGGCCACCACATCCCCGGCCTGGGCCATGAAGACCCCGGCCCGGATGGCCTCTGCACGATCCGGGACGATGAGGAAGCGTTCCGGCGGCGCGAACTCGGCCACGCCGGCCGCGATCTCCGTGCAGATGGTGCGCACATCCTCGGTGCGGGGGTCCTCCGCGGTGATGACGGTGAAGTCCGCCAGCCGTCCGCTCACCCGCCCCATGAGGCGACGCTTGGCCCGGTCTCGCAGCCCCGCGCTGCCGAAGATGGCGATGAGTCGGCCCCCCGGGGCCACCAGGGGCCGCAAGGTCTGGAGGGCCCGTTCCAGGCTGGCCGGTGAGTGGGCGAAATCCACCACGGCCAGGAAGTCCTGGCCGCAGTCGATGCGCTCCATCCGCCCTACCACTCCCGTCACCCCGGCCACGCCTTCCTGGACGGCCCGGGGGGGAACGCCCAGGCCCAGGGCGGCCGTGGCTGCTGCCAGGATGTTGGCCACGTTGAACAGGCCGATCAGCCGGGTTTCCACCGGGAAGGCGCCCTGCCACCAGTGGAGCTGGAAACGGGTGGCGTCGGATGCGGTCTCCACCTCCTGGGCCCACACGTCGGCCTCTGGGCTCTCCAGGGAGTAGCTCAGCACGCGCACCTGGGGAGCCTCTGGGCGGGCCGCCTCCTGGGCCAACACGGCCCGGAGGGGATCGTAGCTCCCGGGATCGTCCCGGTTCAGCACGGCCAGCCGGGATATGCCGGGCTTGGGGGGACTGTGGAAGAGGGCCCGGAAGAGGCGGGCCTTGGCCGCCCGGTAGGCCTCGTGGGAGCCGTGGTAGTCCAGGTGTTCGTGGGTGATGTTGGTGACCACGGCCACGTCGAAGTCCACCCCGGCCACCCGCTGTTGGTCCAGCCCGTGGCTGGTGCTCTCCACCACGGCGAAGCGGCATCCCCGCTCCCGCATCTGGGCCAGATAGGCCTGGACCTGGGGAGCCTCTGGGGTGGTCACGTGGAGCCCGGTATCCCGTTCCACGCCGCCGATCCGGGCGGCCACGGTGGTGATGGCGCCCACCTGGTCGGTGCCGGCGTAGGCCCCGAGGATGGCCTCCAGGAGCACACAGGTGGTGGTCTTGCCGTCCGTGCCGGTCACGCCCAGGACCGCCATGGCCCGAGAGGGGAAGCCGTGGAGGGCCGCGGCCAACCAGGCCAGGGCCTTCCGGGCGTCGTCCACCTGGACGTAGGGTACCTGGGAGGGGAGACGCCCCTGGGCCCGCAGGATGGCCGGGGAGTGGGTGCCCACCACGGCTACGGCGCCGGCGGCCACGGCCTGGGGGATGAATCCATGGCCGTCCACTCGACGGCCGGGCACGGCCACGAAGAGGGCCCCGGGGACCACCTGGCGGCTATCCCCTGTCACCTGGCGCACGGGAACGGCCAGGTTCCCCTGTTGCGGGTCCACCCGTCGGGGGGGCTCGGGAAGCTGGGCGAGCAGGGCCTCGAAGGCGATCATGGCTGGGTCCCCACAGGTTGCCGAAGCGTCCGTCTATCTATCCAGGTGCCTGCATGGTCCCCTCAGGGCGCGCTCATTCCTCAGGTCCTCGGACCACCGCGAGGCCGGCCATCAGGACCACCACCAGCAGCACGGTCATCGCGGCCAGCCAACTGGGTGGAAGCTGGACCACCTCTCTGGCGGCCTGTTCCACCAGGGAGGGGGTGGGGGTTGGGGTGGCTGTGGCCGTGGGCGTGGCCGTGGG
>JALSIX010000102.1 GCA_026989655.1 Caldilineaceae bacterium | reverse complement strand
GGCAGCGTCTAGACTATCTGATCCAGAACAGCGCCGTCTACGAGGAAGTGGCCCGAAACGTGAAATATTTCGCTCTTCAGGCCAATATGGCGCCCCAGGATGAAGACGAAACCATCGCTTCCGATGTCGACATGCGAGATTTGACCGCCGAGACCACAACAGCCAAGCTGATGCGTCTATGTCCGGTCTGTGGCGCGGTCTATGGGGAATTCGAGCCACGTGCATGCACTTGTAGGTGTAACCTAATTGAAGTGTATCAGGTGCAACAGGGCCAACACCGCACCTTGCAGCGTTGTGTCAGTTGTTCCACCCAGGCCAGCCGGGGCGTTGTGTATCGTTTCCTCACCGGCCAGGACGCGCCTGTTAGCATCCTGGCTCAGGCTCTCTACCAACACGTGCCCCCAGCTCGAGAACCGGACAGCCGGGAGTTGCCAGGACAGGGCCGCAAGATGCTCAATTTCACCGACAGTCGCCAGAACGCGGCCTTCTTCGCGGCCTATCTAGAGCGGGTTCATAACCGTACTATTCGCCGTCGTCTGATCGTGGACATGTTGCAGCAGATGGAAGCCCGGGAGAGCATTCGTCCGGAGCATCTCAGGCTTCAGGAACTGTTATCCCCTCTGATCACACATGCCGAGAAGGCAGGCTTTTTTGACGAGCGTAAAGGCTATGAGGAACGCAAAGAGCAGGTAGCTATCTGGCTCATGCAGGAGTTCATGCCCCTGGACCGGCGTATCAGCCTGGAGGGGGTAGGTCTGCTGCATTTTCGTCCGGTAGAGCCAGGCAACTGGACTCCGCCCTCACTTTTTTCGGATTCACCCTGGGATCTCGATTCGACCACGTTTCGAGATCTGCTCCATGTGTTGTTGAACACATTGCGCTGGCAGGGGGTGACCACGTATCTTCTCCCGGAGCGAGGTGATCTCTACAAGAATGAGGCTTTTGCCCCGCGCAACAAAGCAGGCTATGTGCGTGGAAAGAGTGCCTGCTCGACCAGGGATTGGGCTATCTATGGTTGGGCCCCGGCCAGCGACCAGTACAGCAACGGCCGCCTGGAGATTCTACGCAAAGTGTTGCACCGCCGCGGTGTTTCCAAGGAGGAGAGTGGAGATCTGGCCCGGGCTGCCCTGTGGACCATTTGGGATTACCTGACGAGCGCGAGCGGTCCTTGGCGGAAGCATCTAGTAGACGAAACGATAAAACGAGAGGGAACAGTTTATCGTCTGGACCACCGCATGTGGGAGGTGATCCCTTCCGTCCAAGGCGAGATGGAAGGCTGGTGGATCTGCAACCGCTGCCACAACATCACAGGGATAAATGTGCACGGGGTGTGCCCGGTGTACGGATGTGAGGGCACGGTGCAGCCTTTGGCCGGCTACTCCATGGCCATTGAGGACAACCTCTATCGGGATAGTTATCTGCGAGGCGATCCTGTACCCATCCAGGTGGAGGAACATACCGCTCAGTGGATCCCGAAGAAGGCCGCTGAGGTGCAGGGCCGCTTTGTTCGCGGCGAGATCAATGTGTTGAGCTGCTCTACCACCTTCGAACTCGGTGTGGATGTCGGCGATCTGCAGGCGGTTATTCTGCGCAACGTGCCGCCCACCACGTCCAACTATGTCCAACGCGCTGGCCGAGCCGGTCGCCGCACCGATACGGCAGCCTTTGTCCTCACCTTCGCGCAGCGTCGCTCTCATGACCTCTCCTACTACGAGCAGCCGGAGAAGATGGTGGCCGGCAAGATCCGCCCGCCCGTGGTCGTGTTGAGCAATGAGAAGATCGTGCGCCGCCACATGCATTCGGTGGCCTTTGCTGCCTTCTTTCGCTGGGCCAAGGAACAGCACGGTGTCACCTACCGCACAGTCGGTGAATTTTTCGCCCCTCTGGACCGTTCGCCGGGTCCCGAACTGCTCCGAGAGTTCCTCGAAGGTCGCCCAGACAAGCTGGAGCAGGCTCTGGACCGCATCCTGCCACCGGAGGAAGAGCTACCCCGTCGGGAGCTGGAGTTCCCCGGCTGGGCCTGGACCCATCGTCTGCAAAGTCCAGATGAAAACGGCATCTTGGATCGTGCGACCGCAGAAGTCGTTGGTGAAATCCAAACTTTCCACGATTTGGCCCGCAGAGCCTTGGAAGAAGCAACTAATGCTCTTGAAAAGGGACAATGTCGGCTTTTTGAACAGAAAAATGATAGTGCAAAGTACTATAGCAAAGTTCAAAACAACATTCGTCGTCGTGATTTGCTAGGCTTCCTGGGCACCCGGAACGTTCTACCCAAATACGGTTTTCCCACCGATGTGGTGGAGCTGAAGACCAATCATCTACGCAGTATTGGCAGAGCGACGGAAATCGCACTTGAGCGGGATCTGCGCATCGCCATTTCCGAATTCGCTCCTGGCGCAGAGGTGGTAGCGGCCAAGCGGATCTGGCAAAGCACAGGCATTCGCAAATTGCCAGGCCGTGAATGGCCTCCTTACCGGTACGCCATCTGTCCCCAATGTCAGCGCATGACCATCGAACCAGGTGAGACTCTCCCGGCCCACTGCACATGTGGTGCCGAACTCAAGAGCGGAGGCGCTCTCATCGTGCCGGAAGCAGGTTTCGTTGCCGGCGGCGACACCCGTTCACCGGGTGAGGCGCCGCCCCAACGCATCTATGCCAGCCAGGTGCACTTCGTGCGCTACCAACTGCCCGAAGGCATCTCCGCGGACGAGCAGAGCATTCCCGAGTTGCTCCAAGATCCCAGCTTCGCTCATGTGCCCACCTGGAAGCGCTACTCTCGTTATGGCTGGTTGGCCCTGGTAAATACAGGCTATCGGGCTGGCTTTCGGGTATGCACCTCCTGTGGCGCTGCGGAGCCAGCCGCCAAACAGCGGCAAAACAGTCGCCGAAAACGGCAAAAAACACACAAAAACCCGCTCACCGGGCGCGAGTGCAAGGGCTCGTTCCGTATCTGGCATCTGGGGCACCGTTTCATGACCGATGTGCTGGAGGTGCGTTTCGATATCTCCATGTCGATGCCAGGAGCCCCTCATTCCCTCCTTTATGCCCTCCTCGACGGAGCCAGCGAGGCCTTGGACATCCAAAGAACGGACATTCATGGAGTCTTCTACTATCAAGCAGGTGGTCAGTCACCTTCTTTCATCCTTTACGACAACGTGCCAGGAGGGGCGGGCCATGTGCGGCGTATCCATGACCACCTGCGGGAAACAGCCCAGGCTGCCTTGGATAGATTGGTGCGCTGTGAATGCGGTGAAGAGACCAGTTGCTACAATTGTCTGCGCAACTATCAAAATCAGCGGGTTCATGACACCTTGCAACGGGGTGTCGCCATCAGGCTTCTGGAACAGATCCTGGCATGAACATGAGAGGAAGGTGGTCTATCATGGTCACGGCCGTGGTTCTCCCGAAACCGCCATGGCGATGACCAGCCCGCCGTCCTGGAAGGCATTGGACGGGGCCCCTGACCTCGGCCGGAAGAGGGCTCGCTCCCCGGTCTCCACCCGATACAGGCCCACGAGGAAGCGGTAGACCCCCGGCTCCAGTGGCTCGGGCAGGGGCAACACCCGGCGGTCCACATATAGACGGCCGGGCTCCCATTCCCGGGTGGGAAGCAGCCCGGCCAGGGGAGGCCCATCGTACTGGGCGATCCGCGGGCCCCGGGGATGGTAGAGGTGAACGTAGACGGTCCAATCCTGGCGGACCGGCGCCACAGGGGTCCAGTAGAGGCGCAGGACGGGGCCACCCGGTGCGGGGAGCAGATCGTAGCCCTGGAGATGGAGCCCCACCTCTGTGTCCGCGGGGGTGGGCACCTGGGGCCGCACCGCCTGGAGCCACCCCGCGCGCAGGGGCTCCAGCCGGATCTCTCCCAGGAAGATCAGGCCATCCGGGTTGCCCGGCGGCAACAGCCGCCGATCGTCCCGGGTGACCAGCCCTGCCGCCAGGGTGAAGGTGGCCGGAGGGGTATCCACGGGAAGGGAGATCTCCACCTGGTCCACGTAGTAGAGGGCAGGATGCCAGTGTCGGGTGGGGATCTGGCCCGGGTGCATGTTCTGCCCCACCGCCCAGGAGGTCCGGGTGGCCGGGGTGTAGAGGTGGACCATGCTGGCCAGGTCCACATCCAGGGGCCCCAGGGGCTGCCAGTAGAGCCGAACCCGCACCCCGCTCCCCGGCCGGGGGCGGGGTGTGGTGAGCAGCTCCCATCCCAGCAGGGACACCCGCTCTACCCCGTCCAGGGCCAAGGGCACATCCAGCGGGTGGGCCACACCCAGCACCTGGCCAGGCGGCGAATGGCGCTGGAAGATCCCCAAGGGATGCCGGGCCAGGAGCGCCCGCACCCCCATCAGGCCCACCAGGGCGCCCAGCCCCCATAGCGCCTCCCGGCGGGCCGAGTCCACCACGAACCCTGGAGACGGTGCCGGCCTTTTTCCTCGCCCGCTCTCTGGACCGAGAGCCCTCCCGGCCCAGGCCAGGGCCAGGATGCCGGCCAGGGCGCTCAGCCACGCGCCCCGGTGCTGCCACCGGCTTCCAGCCCAACGGATGGAGAGGGAACCCACGCCGGGATCCCGCACCCGCAGCAGCCCCACAGGGGAGGGCTCCGCGGCCACCGGGCGCCCGTCCGCCCGGTGGACCTGCCACGCGGGGAAGTAGAGGAGACGCAGGTCCAGGGCAGAGGGGGCCTCGGTCCCCGGCACCCAGGTATCCCCCCGGTGGGGTGAACGCCACCTCACCGGCAGGGCCTGGGAACGGACCGTTGGCTGGAGAATGGCCTCCAGATCGGCCCAGATCGGCAGAAACTCGTTGCTGCCCGTGGTGCCCCAGGTGCCCACCGCCTGTTCCCGGGCCTTGATGGTCTCCAGGCCCACCTGGGCCAGGGGGAGGAAGGGCCGGTTGGGGAAGAGGAAGGGCCCTGCCGCCACCCCGATCCCCAGGAGAGCGGTCACCAAGGCCAGGGAACGCAGCCGTCCCTGAAGTTGGTCCAGCGTCCACGCGGCCACGGGCGCCGCGGCCAGGGAGACCAGGCCCAGGAACCTCCAGGGAAACTGGAACATCTGCAACAGGGAGAGACGCTCCCAGAGGGGGGCGGCCTGGGCGGTGGTCAGGGCGAGGGCCAGGCCGGCCACCCCCAGGGCCGCACCGACCCAGAGCTCCCGGCCCTGCCGCGGTGGGCACCGGCCTCGTGCCCACGGCCGTGCCCACAGAAGGCCTCCAAGGGCCAGGGCCAGCCATGCCGGAAGCCCAGGGGTGTGGGGCAAGGGTGGGTTGGCCGCCCGGGTGTCCATCACCGGCACCGGCGAGAGGAGCTCCGACCCGCTCAGCCAGTAACGGGAATAGAGAAAGAAACCGGAGCGGGCCCGCTCGATCTGGACCCAGGCCAGGTCGCCCAGGGCCGGCAACCAGTAGAACCCGGCCAGGCCGAGCCCCAGCAGACCGCCCATGGCCGTGCGCCATAGGCCCCTCCCCTGGGGGGCCAGGGCGGCCAGGGCCAGCCAGCAGAGGACCAACAGCCCGGCCACCAGCAGGGCGGTCAGATGGTGGAGGAGTACCAGGATGGCCAGGCTCAGGGGCACGGCCAGGCGCAGGGCAGGATGGCCATTTCCGTGGAGAGCCGTCACCCCGGCCAGGCACACGGGGGTCCACATCCAGGCCAGAAGCTGGGGATAGTCCCCTTGTACGTAGTACTCCCGGAAGAGGAAGGGGGCGGAGAGGTAGAGGGCCATGCCCACCAGCAGGGATCCAGGTCGACGGATGGACAGCAGGCCCCACAGCCAGGCCCCGACGCCCAGCCCTCCGGCCACGAATCCGGCCGTGACAAGGGCCTTCACCGCCACATCCAGGGGAACGCCGGCCCAGTGGAACAGGCCGATCAGCCAGTGGAAGAGGGGACTGTAGTAGTGGAACACCGGCGCGCCCAGGCCCGCGTAGACCTGGGGCAGCCACCGGGGCCAGAGGACCCCCTGGTCCAGGCTCCAGGCCAACACCGCGGCCCGCTGGACGTGGAGCAGCCCGTCCGCGGTGTTGGGAAGGCCAGGACGGCTCCACAGGGGGGCCAGGAAGAGCCCGGCCAGCCCCATGCTCCCGGCGAACACCGAGGCCCAGAGTATCCAGTCCGCCCCAGGGCGATGCAGCGAGCCCTCCGTCGGGCGCTCTGGGCCCGAGGATGCGGGTTGGACGGCCATGGGTTCCATGCTATCATTGTGCAGGCCGAAGATCCAAACTTCTGCCCCACGCCAGGCACAAGCCAGGGCCCAAGATGGCACACCGAGGCAACCGCCATGACCTTGTTCCCGTCGGATCCTCCCCAGGGGTCCGCCGAACTCCGACATCTCCACGGCCATCCTCGCCATCGGGTGGAGGTCCTGCCCAGCCGCGAGGAGCTGGTCCGAGTGGCCGCGGAGCTGGTCACCGCGGCCGCGGTGGTCTCTGTAGCCCAACGTCGGGCCTTTCGAGTCGCCCTGGCGGGCGGCTCCACCCCCCGCCCCCTCTACCAACGGCTGGCCCAGGACCCGGACATCGCCTGGCGGGACTGGCATCTCTTCTGGAGCGACGAGCGGTGTGTGCCTCCCGACCATCCGGACAGCAACTACCGCATGGTGAAGGAGGTCCTCCTCTCCCACCTGTCCACCCCACCGGGCATGGTGCTGCGGGTGCCCACCGAACTCCCCCCGGAACAGGCCGCGGTGGCCTACGAGACCACCGTTCGGGAGCTGGTGCCGGCCGATCCCCGCTCCCGGGCCGGTGACCGGCCCCGCTTCGACCTGATCCTCCTGGGCATGGGCGCGGATGGCCACACCGCCTCTCTCTTTCCGGACACCCCGGCCCTGGACGAGGAGGAGCGGCTGGTGGTGGCCAATGCCGTCCCCCGGCTTCCCGTGCCCCGGATCACCTTCACCTACCCGCTGATCAACGCGGCCCATCGGGTGTTCATCCTGGTGTCCGGCAGGGACAAGGCCCCGGCGGTCTACCAGGCCCTGTGTGGCCCCTACGAGCCCCGGCGTGTCCCCGTCCAGGGGGTCCAGCCCGTGGACGGCCATCTGACCTGGCTGATGGACCAGGAGGCCTTTGCCCGCGTCGAGGAGGAGATGGCCCCGGTGGAGACGGACTGACCTCCGCGGGGACCGTTGCGCCTGGCCATCGCCCCAGAGACTGGAAGGAGTTGGAGTTTCCCCATGCCCATCCACCTGATCGGACGCATCTCCGTCTTCCCCCGGCTCCCAGAGGCCGTTGCCCGGCTCCAGGAGCTGGCCTACAACCTCTGGTGGAGCTGGCACCCGGACGCCCAGGCCCTGTTCGAACGCATCGACCCGGAGCTGTGGCAGGCCTCGAACCAGAATCCGGTGAAGCTCCTGCGAGACGTCCGCCAACGTCACCTGGACCGTCTGGCCCGGGATCCGGACTTCCTGGACCACTATCATCGGGTCATGGCCGCGTTCGACGCCTACATGGACCCGGATGCGGACACCTGGTTCCGCCGGGAGTTCGGTCCTCGGGAGGATTTCCTGGTGGCCTACTTCAGCGCGGAGTTCGGCCTCCACGAATCCCTGCCCATCTACAGCGGTGGCCTGGGCATCCTCAGCGGCGACCACTGCAAGGAGGCCAGCGACCTGGGCCTTCCCTTCGTGGGGGTGGGCTTCCTCTATCCCCAGGGCTATTTCACCCAGCGCATCGCCGCAGACGGCACCCAGGAAGCCCTCTACGAGAAGATCGACTTCGCCGAAGTGCCCGCAACCAAGGCCACGGACGCCCAGGGGCGTCCCATCCTCGTCCACGTGGACCTGCCCGGGCGGACGGTCTACGCGGAGGTGTGGCGCATCCAGGTGGGGCGGGTGGCCCTGTACCTGATGGACACAGACGTGGAACGCAACGCGCCCCAGGACCGGGAGCTGAGCGCCCGGCTCTACGGCGGCGACACGGAGATGCGCATCAGCCAGGAGGTGGTCCTGGGCATCGGTGGGGTACGGGTGCTTCGGGCCCTGGGCCTGAGGCCCACGGTGTGGCACATGAACGAGGGGCATAGCGCGTTCCTCGGCCTGGAGCGGATCCGAGAGCTGGTCCAGGAAGAGGGCCTGGACTTCGACACCGCGGTGGAGGTGGTCCGGGCCGGCAACCTCTTCACCACCCACACTCCTGTGCCCGCGGGCCACGATGCCTTCACCTTCGAGCTGGTGGAGAAGTTCTTCTGGCAGTATTGGGGACAACTGGGCATCGATCGGGACCGCTTCATGGACCTGGCCCGATACGACCAGGGCTGGGGCCCCCACTTCAACATGACCGTCCTGGCCCTCCGGCTGAGCGGCTACCACAACGGTGTCAGCCAGCTCCATGGCCACGTGAGCCGGCGGATGTGGCGGGACCTGTGGCCCGATCTGCCGGTGGAGCAGGTGCCCATCGGGCACATCACCAACGGGGTCCACACGGGTACCTGGCTGGTGCCGGAGCTCCGGGAGCTCTACGCCCGCTACCTGCCCGACGACTGGCTGGAGGAGGTGGACGATCCCGGGACCTGGAAGCCCCTGGAGGCCATCCCTGCCCAGGAACTCTGGGCGGCCCATCGCCGATGCAAGGAGCAGGCCATCGCGCGGATCCGGGAGCGGCTGCAGGCCCAGTTCCGCCGCCACGGCGAGGGGCCCCGTCGGCTGGATTGGGCGGCAGGCCTGCTCGATCCCGACATCCTGACCATCGGCTTTGCCCGCCGCTTTGCCACCTACAAACGGGCCACCCTCATCTTCCGAGACCTGGAGCGGATTCGACGGATCCTGACGGACCCGGAACGGCCGGTCCAGATCATCTTCGCGGGCAAGGCCCACCCCAAGGACGAGCCGGGCAAGGCCATGTTGCAGCGGGTCTACCAGCTCAGCCAGGATCCGGAGCTCCAGGGCCGGATCGTCTTCGTGGAGAACTACGATATCCACATCGCCCGCCATCTGGTGGCCGGCGTGGACCTCTGGCTCAACACCCCTCGTCGCCCCTACGAGGCCAGCGGCACCAGCGGCCAGAAGGCTGCCCTGTGCGCGGTGCCCCACTTCAGCGTCCTGGACGGCTGGTGGCACGAGGCCTACGATGGCAGCAACGGTTGGGCCATCGGCGAGAAGCGGGAATACAAGGACCAGGAGACCCAGGACGAGGCCGACGCGCTGAGCCTCTACGCGCTCCTGGAGCAGGAGATCCTGCCGGCCTACTACGAACGGGACGAGGAGGGGATCCCCCAGGCCTGGCTGCAGCGAATGCGGGCTGCGGTGCGGAGCTGCGCCCCCCGGTTCAGCACCCGCCGCATGGTCAAGGACTACATCCGGACCTACTACATCCCCGCGGACGCACACAGCCGCCGCTACCGGCTGGAGGGCTTTCGGGTGGCCCGGGAGGTGGCCGCCTGGAAGCGACGGATCCGGGAGCACTGGTCCACGGTCCAGATCCAGCTCCTCCGGGGCGTCCCGGCCCAGGCCCATGTGGGCGATCCGGTGGAGCTGGGCGCTCGGGTGTGGTCCGGGCATCTGCAGCCCGAGGACCTGGCCGTGGAGATCGTGGTGGGAGCCCCCGATCCCGAGGGCCTGTTGCGTCGGCCTCGGGCCGTGCCCATGGAGCCGGAGAAGTCGCGGCCCGACGGCGCGGTGGACTATCGAGGGGTGCTCCATCCCGAGGACAGCGGACGCCTGGCCGTGGGCATCCGGGTACGTCCCCACCACCCAGAGCTGATCCACCCCTACGAACTGGGTCTGGCCAAGTGGGTGTAGAGCCCGGCCCGAAGCCCGAGATCCGTTCCTCCTGGGCCGGACGCCCTCTTCATCTATCCGGGTTCCAGCCCTTCGAGGAGTTGGCGCAGATCCCGCGGCAGCGGGGACACAAATGCCCGTTCCAGGCCGGAGGGAAGGCGCAACCGTAGCCGATGGGCGTGGAGGAAGAGCCGGGGCCCGGTCAGGTGTGGCCGCCGGGGGCCATAGACCGGGTCGCCCACCACGGGGTGGCCGAGCCAGGCCAGATGGACCCGGATCTGGTGCGTGCGACCGGTGAGGGGCACGGCCCGAACCAGGGTGAAGGGCGGTGCCGCCCCTCGGGCCCTCGGGAGCCGATAGCTGGCCAGCGTCTCGTACTGGGTGATGGCCTCTCGGCCCCGGCTCTGCCCGGTGACGGGGTCTCGCGGCAGCACGGCCATGCGCTTGCGATGGACCGGATGGCGGCCGATGGGGGCCACGATCCGACCGGCCGCGGGATCGGGCCGCCCCGCCACCAGGGCCAGGTACTCCTTGTGGACCTTGCGCTCCGCGAACTGCCGTTGCAGGTAACGGTGGGCCCGGTCGTTCTTGGCCACCAGGATCAGGCCCGAGGTGTCCTTGTCCAGTCGGTGGACGATGCCCGGGCGCTTCTCGCCGCCCACGCCCTGGATGTCGGGGCAGCGGTGGAGGACGGCCTGCACCAGGGTGCCCCGGGGGTGGCCGGGGCCAGGGTGGACCACCATGCCCGGGGGCTTGTCCACCACCAGCAGGTCCGCGTCCTCGTAGAGGATGGTCAGGGGAATGGCCTCGGGCCGCAGGGCGGTCTCCTCGGGGGGAGGGATGTGGACCGCCACGGTCTCCCCGGGCTCCACCCGGTGTGCCGGCTTGGCCGATGTTCCATCCACCCACACCCTCCCCTGCCGGATCCAGCGCTGGACCTGGCTGCGGCTGTGCTCGGGCAGCCGGGCGGCCAGCCATCGGTCCAGGCGCTCACCGGCATCCTCGGGCGAGACCACCAGGACGAGCGGAGGCGCATCCATGCCGTCCACGGGCGTGGAGAGGGCCCTCCTCGCCTAGCCGGCCCCTTCGGCCTGGGGGTCCGAGGCCTTGGAGGCATCCACCGTCTCCCGGGACTGGCGCTGGTGTCGCAGGTCCTGCCAGAGGATCACCAGGGCCAGGGAGAGGGTGCCGCTGACGATGGAGGCATCCGCGACGTTGAAGTTGGGCCAGTAGTAGACCCCGGGGACGCCGATCTTGACGAAGTCCGTGACATACCCCTGGGTGATCCGGTCGATGACGTTGCCCAGGGCACCGCCCAGGATCAGCCCCATGAAGATCCGGATCATGCGCTGTTCGGGAGGGAGCTGGAAGCCTGCGTAGTACAGGATCACCACCGTCACCACCCCGGCCACCAGGATGAAGAAGTCTCCCTGGTTCTGCAGGATGCCGAACGCGGCCCCGTAGTTGCCCACGTGTTCGAAGAGCAGGTATTCGCCCAGGCGGGACACCGGCACCATGGAGGTGTACTTGGGGAGAGTCTGCTCGATCAGCCCTTTGGTCCACTGGTCCAGGGCAACCACCACAGAGCCCACCAGGATGACCGGGATCATGCCCTGCAGCACCGAGAGAAGACGAGGTCGGGTATGTGGCATGCCAGCAGTTCTCCTTCCAACGAGGATGGACGGCGACCCCAGGTCGCCCTGTCGGTGTTCCCATTGTACCCCATTGGGCCGGGAAATCGGAAGTGGCCTCCCCGGGGAGGCAGCGCGGAGGTTCCGAGGTTTGCCCCGGCGTGTGTTATACTCTGGGCTGTGCGATCGGATCCAACCCGCTGGAGGAAAGGACACCCATCCCCATGCCCCGTGAGATCACCGTGGCCCTGGTGCAGATGGAGCCCGCGCTGGGCAGGCCCGAGGACAACCTGCGCAAGATGGGCGATTTCGTGGAACGGATCTGCACCGAACAGCCCACCGAGCTCATCGTCTTCCCGGAACTCAGCTACACCGGCACCGAGCTGGGCCTCCAGGCCACCGATCTGGCCGAGCGGGTGCCTGGCCACGCGACGAACTACCTGGCCAAACGGGCCGCGGACTTCGGCACCCACGTCGTCTTCGGCATGGTCCTCAAGGAAAAGGTGGAGAGCATCCTCTACAACGCGGTGGTCTGCCTGGGCCCCGACGGCGACGTGGCCGCGGTGTACCGGAAAGTCCACCTCCTGGGGGAGGAACGCCAGATCTACCGGGGCGGCTTTCGCTTCATGGCCGTGGACGCGGAGTGGGGCCGTTTCGGCATGCTCGTCGGCCACGACCTGATCTTCCCCGAGGCTGCCCGCTCCCTCACCCTGGACGGCGCAGAGCTGCTCACCGTCAGTGCCAACTGGGAGATGGGCCGTCAGGACCAGTGGCGGGCCCATCTGGTCAGTCGGGCCGTGGAGAACGCGGTCTTCATGGCCGCGGCCAACCGGGTGGGCCAGGAGGCGACCCTGGAGTTCGCGGGCGACAGCATGTTGGTGGGGCCCCTGGGCGAGCTCTACACCGCGTTGGAGGAACCCGTGGAGGGCTACGCGGTGGCCACCATCGACCTGGACCGGGTGCGCCAGGTTCGGGAGGAACGCCAGCTCATCCAGTTCCGGGAGCCCATGGCATACCGGGCCATCGTCAAGAAATACTGAGCGAACGGCGGGTGTCATGCGCGAAGTGGACGAGACCCAGAACCCCACCCCCCTGCGTCGCCCCTGGACCAGCGGCTCGTGGGCCGAACATCCCCACATGGAGGACTACCGCCACGAGTGGTTCGGCGATCTGTTGGTGGAGCGGGCCACCTGGCGGGCCGATGCTCCCAGCCGCCACCTGGCCAACACCCAGGTCGGCGGGCCCGGCTACATCTGGTTCCGCTTCTGGCTGACCGACGGCGGCTACGTGGTGGAGAAGTACTTCGACCCCCAGGGCCAGGTGTTGGGGATCTACATCCCCGTGGCCCCTCCCATCCAGCTCCAGGGGGAGCAGTACCGGACGACCCAGCTCCTCCTGGGGCTATGGCTGGATCCAGGAGGCCGGGTCCGTGTGTTGGGCGAGGAGGCCTTCGACCGGGCGGCCCATGAAGCCCTGCTCCAGGAGGCCGAGGTGGCCCTGGCCGAACGCCGCATCCGGGAACTGACCCTGAGCATCCACCGAGGCCAGTTCCCTCCTCCGCTGATCCGCAACTTCGAGATCCGGGTTCCCTCCGACAAGCCATGATCGCGGTGGTCGACTACGGGGTGGGCAACCTGCGCAGCGTACACAAGGCCCTCGAGACCGTGGCCGCCCCTCTGGGCATCCCCGTGGACATCGTGGACCGGCCCACAGATCTCACCCGCTGGAAGGCGGTGGTGCTCCCGGGCCAGGGCGCGTTCGGAGACAGCATCCGCAACCTGCGCCGCCAGGGCTTCCAGGAGCCCCTCCTGGACGCGGTGGCGTCCGGCCTGCCCCTCCTGGGCATCTGCGTGGGCATGCAGATGCTCTTCGAGGAGAGCGAGGAGATGGGCCACCACCGGGGCCTGGGCCTCATCCCCGGTCGAGTGCGCCGCTTCCCCGGAGAGATGCCGGACCCCCTGCGCCCGGGCCACACCCTGCGCGTCCCCCAGATCGGGTGGAACCAGCTCCATCGCCGGCAGGACGATCCCCTCCTGGCCCAGGTCCCGGATGGGGCCTACGCCTATTTCGCCCACAGCTACTACTGCGACCCGGTGGACCGGTCCGTGGTCCTGGCCACCACCGACTACGGGCTGGAGTACGCCTCCATCGTCCGGCACGGCAACGCCTGGGGGATCCAACCCCATCCGGAGAAGAGCCACACCGTGGGCCTGCGCATCCTGGCCAACTTCATGGCCATGGTCTCCGGCCAACCCGTGGGGCCGAAAAGAGGGCGTAACAGCTGACGGTGATCCGGCCCCGGCCGGAGCTCGATCCGCGACAGCAGACCGGGATTCCCACAACAAAGCGCCCACAGCGAAACGAGGCTGAACCATGGCGTTCCTTTCCATCGAGTTCCTGGGCACGGCCGGGGCCATCCGCACACCTCGCCCTGGCTGCCCGTGTCCCCTCTGCACCACCGCCCGACGGGTGGGCATCCCCTGGGAGCGGACCGGGCCCAGCCTCTTCGTCCACGGTCCGAACGTGCTCATCGACACGCCGGAAGAGAGCGCGCTCCAGGTGGATCGGGCCGGAATCCGCCAGATCGCGGCCGGGCTCTACAGCCACTGGCACCCCGATCACACCGCGGGCCGCCGCATGTGGGAGACCCGGAACTGGGACTGGCGGGGTTGGCCCCCCCAACATCTCTGTACCCCCATCTACCTGCCCCCCAATGTGGCCCGCGATTTCGAGGTGATGCTGGGATTGGCGGAGAACTTCCGCTACCTGGAGGAGAAGGGGCTGGTGAAGGTCCACATCATGGACAGGCCCCTGGAGCTCAACGGATGGCGCATCACCGCCCATCCCCTGGCCGCGGACTACGTCTACGCCTTTCTCTTCCAGGAAATGGACGGCCACCGTCGAGTCCTGATCGCCATGGACGAACTGGTGGGCTGGACGCCCCCGCCCATCTTCCGGGGCGTGGACCTGGCCGTGCTGCCCACCGGGGTCTTCGAGTTCGATCCGTTCACCGGGGAACGCCGCATCCCCATCCAGCACCCCGTACTGCGCCACGAGGCCACCTTTCGTCAGACCCTGCAGATGGTCGAGCGCCTGGAGCCGGCCCGGGTGGTCTTCACCCACATCGAGGAGCCCGACGGCAACTCGCCCGAAGCACTGGTGCGACTGGCCGACACCCTGCACCGCGAGCGGGGCTGGGAGGTCACCTTTGCCTACGATATGCTCCAGATCGTCCTCTGAATCCGGGATTCTCCCGGATCTCCGTCGGGATCGTCCGCCGGGGTTTGGCGGTGTCCGATCCCTTGAGTAGACTATACCTGCCCTGCTCTCACATCCAGGCAGGATCCGGGATGTTGCCCCCGGAGATTTTCGAGCAAGATGGGGGCATAGGCTGTGGATATTGTGGTTTCGGTGCCTGAGTGGGCGTTTGGCTTCTAATGACTACGCGAAGAGACCCGGCGCAGTCCCTATCCGCCCTCTTCCAACGGATCAATGCCCTCAAGCGCCTTCCCCGGACAGGGTGGCTGCTGGCCGGGGTGCCCCGGGCCGAATCCCTGGCCGACCACACCGCGGCCGTGGCCCTCTTCACCCTCTTCCTGGCCGAGGCCATCAACCAGGACTGGCAGGGCCAGGGGCTGGAGAGCCCCCTGGACGTCCACCGCGCGGTGGCCCTGGCCCTGCTCCACGATCTGGCCGAGAGCGTGCTCACCGACCTGCCCCGCCAGGCGGCCCAGGCCCTGGGCCCCCAGACCAAGCAGGACGCGGAGTCCCGAACCATCGCGGAGCTCCTGGGAGAGGTACCTGGCGGACCCGAGCTGGCCCGTCTATGGCACGAGTACCAACGGGCCGCCTCGCCAGAGGCCCGACTGGTGAAGGATGTGGACCGTCTGGAGATGGTCCACCAGGCCCTGTGCTACACGGAAGCCGGACACCGGAACCTCCAGGAATTCCTGGACGGCCATCACTGGCACTACCCCCTGTGTGCCCACCTGTACGGGGAGATGCACCGCCACTTCAGCCACTGGAGCACTCGACCATGAATCCCTTCGTCCCCCAGAGGCTCCGGACCCTGGCACCTTGGATCGTCCTGTGGATCCTGGTCCTCGCGGCGGCCGGCTGCAGCCGGCCCGGCGCCGCGAGCTCCCCCGGGGAGGGGGAGGCCCCGTCTGAGCCCATCGCATCCACCGCCACAGCAGGTCCCCTGACGAGCGCGTCGGCCCTGCCGTCCCAGACCGTCTCGGCCACGGTGGCCGAGACGCCGCCATCGACCCCGCCCCCGAGGAAGGCCATGCCGGATTCCCGCCCGGCACAGCCCACGGCCCCGACCGTCCCCTCGGCCACGGCCACCCCGTTGGCCGGCCAACCCCTGGACCGCACCGTCAACATCCTGCTCCTGGGCAGCGATCGCCGGCCCCATATGCCCAACTGGCGCACGGACGTCATCATGATCATCGCCCTGGACCTGGCCAACGGCCAGGCCGCGGCCATCTCCCTCCCCCGAGACCTCTACCTGGACGAGATCCCCGGACATCGGCCGAACAAGATCAATGTGGTGGACTACCTGGGCGAACAGGACGAGCCCGGCGGCGGTGGACCGCGCCTCCTGGCCCGCATCCTGCAGGAGCGTCTGGGCATCCCCATCCACTTCTATCTGCGCTTCGAGTTCGAGGGCTTCCAGAAGGTCATCGACGCCCTGGGCGGTCTGGAGATCGAGATCGACTGCCCGGCCTACGAATACCTGCCCGAGGAGAACCTCTACCTCAACCTCCGGCCGGGCCGCCAGACCCTGACCGGCGCCCAGGCCCTGGCCTATGTGCGGGCCCGCAACCAGGGCGGCGATCTGGAGCGAGCCCGGCGCCAACAACGGGTGGTGTGGGCGGTACGCAACCAGATCCTGCAGCGGAACCTCCTCCCCCGGATTCCGGCCCTCTACGCGGCCCTGCGGGACCATGTGCAGACAGATATCGGCCTGATGGCGGCCATCCGCTACGCCCGCTTCGCCCTGAGCCTGCAGGAGGAGGACATCCACGGCATGGTGGTCCAACGTCCGCTCATCCAGGAAGGCTGGCGCCAGGGCATGTTCGTCTTCCTGGCCGACTGGGAGGCCCTGGCCGCCCAGATCCAGAGGGTGTTCGACAGCCCTCCACTGGTGGAGACCAACACCATCGCACCGCCTGCCCCAGGCCAGGCCCCTGGGGACAACGGGGCCGACGACCGTGCCCCTGTCCCCCGATGTCCATGAGCCCGGGCCCCCCTGGGCCCGGGGACTGCCCCCGTGTACGCCCACGTCCGCATCTGGAGGAGACCCTGTCGCATGATCCGGCCCCGCCCTGTCGTCCCCGTGTTGCTCCTGGTCACCCTCCTCCTCACGGCCTGTCAGGTCGGTTCCCCCCTGATGGCCGCGCAGGTCCCCACCCCCACGGCCTCTCGGAAGCCGCGGCCCATTCCCCCACCCTGGCGGACCGCAGCCCCAGGCCCCACGCCAACCCCGACGCCGGTTCCCCTTTCCCTGTTGGAGACGGAGAACATCCTGCTCCTGGGCACGGACCGGCGGCCCAACTGGACGAGCTGGCGCACGGACACCATCATGGTGGTGGGAATCGACCGGGAACGGGACCGGGTGGGGATCCTGAGTATCCCCCGGGACCTCTACGTGGAGATCCCGGGGATCGGTCCCAGACGCATCAACCAGGCCGACTACTACGGGGAAAGGGTCCTGAAGGTCCAGGGCGGAGGGCCTGCCCTTCTCTCCCAGGTGATCAGCGACACCCTGGGGATCCCCATCCGCCACTGGGTACGGGTGGAGATCCAGGGATTTCGGAACCTGATCGACGCCCTGGGAGGCGTCACCGTCCACCTGGACTGCCCTTTCTACGAGTACATCTACGATCGGGACACCCAGGAATGGACGATCTTTGAGCTGCCCGCGGGGGAGGTGACCCTGGACGGCGACACCGCCTATCTGTTCGTGACCTTGCGCCTGCGCTCCAACGACTTCAGCCGGGCCCAGCGCCAACGCCAGCTCCTGTGGGCCCTTCGGGAGAAGGTCTCCACCGAAAATCTGCTTCCCCGCATCCCCGAGCTATGGCAGGCCCTGTGGGGCACCTTTGCCACGGATCTCAGCCTTCTCCAGGTGCTGAGCCTGGCCCAATGGGGGATCCGTCTCCCCCCGGAGCGGATCCACGCAGCCGGATTGGACGACACCTACCTGGAACGCTTCATCGCCCCTTCCGGAGCGGATGTCCTCCGCATCCAGGACCCAGAAGGGGCCCAGGCCCTCATCCAGGACATGGCCCGAGAGGGTAGGCTGTTGGCCGCCACCGGCCGCCAGGACACGGCCACCTGCCCGGCCCGCCCCACGTCCATTCCCCAGGTGCTCAGCCAACTGGTGGGGCCATCTCCCTCCGAAACGCCCACGCCGGTGCCGCCCGAGGAGCCCTGATCCCGCCCGGCCTTCCGGCGGCCCATCAGCCGGTGCCCGGCTCCCGGGCCAGCTCAGCAGCCTGTTCCAGGATCCGGTCCCGGATCACCCGGGCCGGGGGCCAGCCGATCACAGCGGCCACCTCCTCGGGCGTCATGGCCGCCAGTTGGGCATAGCTCCGCACCCCGGCCTCCTGCAGCCGTCGGGCAAAGGCAGGCCCGATCCCCCGGATCCGGGTGAAGTCGTCCACGACATCCGGGGCTTCCGTGGCCGTGTCCGCCTCCTCTCCCGCGGGGGTCGAGGGAGCCGGAGCCTCCTCGGCCCTCTGGGGGGCCTCCTGGCTCGCCTCCCCGGGGCGAGGCCCGACCGAAGGGGACGGCTGGGATCCCGTGGCCCCGGGACCCTGGGGTTCCCGGGAAGTCCGAGGGGTCAGCAGCCCCCGGCCTCGGGCCAGATCCAGGACCACGCTGCCCGTTCCCAACGCGGCGACCATTCCGCCCATCAGCCACCCCAGGAGGGGGAACAGGGCCCAGAGCAGGGCCACCAGACCGGTGAGCAGGAAGGCGGCCAGGGTCACGCCCACCAGAGGATGGTAGGAGGTCCCCCCCGCGGTCAGGGTCCGGTGCATGGGCTGGGCCGCCCAATGGACCGCCACGGCCCAGCCCACCAGGTTGAGCAGGAAGAGGAGCCCTGCCAGCAGCAGCCCCAGAGGAGCCAGACAGAGGGTGATCACCAGCAGCCCCACCAGGAACCCTCCGGTCAGGTTGAGGACCAGGCCCAACACCAGGCTCAGCCCAGGCTCACTCCGGGCGACGGCCACGTAGCGGTCCAGGGCATCGGGCAACAGCCAGCTTCCCAGGACAACCAGACCCGCCACCAACAGGGTCCACAGGACGGCCTGGACCAGCCGCCAGAGGAGGCGGGTCAGCCACGACAGCCCCTGGGCCCGGGCAACCCGATTCTCCACCTGGGGCACCGGGCCCTCGTCCTCCCGAAAGCCGCCCACGAAGTTGCCCGTCACCACGGCCCCCGGCTCGCGGATGGCCTCGCCCCCCAACACGCTCACATCGCCGTCCACCCGGGCCGTGCTCTGCAGCCGGAGAGCCCCTCCCACCACGGCCACATTCCCCAACACCTCCCCGCCGATCACCGCATCGCCGCCGAAGACGGAGAGATCGCCCTCCAACCGAGCCCCTTCCGGGATGGTGGCATCGCCGCGAAACACGGCCACGTCGTCCTGCACGGTCTGCCCGGGCCGGAGGACAAAGTTCTGGTTGAAGATCTGGATATCGGCGTTTGTCCGGCCTATTGTGGCTACGCGAAGGGCCGTCCCCGCCTCCACCGGGCGAGACAGCGCCCGCTCCCCCAAGGCCGGGGCCCGTCCAGAGCCCTGGACCGCCGAAACCCATCCCCCCAGGACCACCAGGCCCATACCCATCACCACCACCGCCCCGATCAGGGCTCCCAGGAGCGAACGACGACGCAACATGGAGACTCTCCTTCAGCGCAGGTTGTCACAGAAGACAGCACAGGGTTATGGGAGCGCAGATGCTTCGGGAGCCGCCCCCCATGGGATTCTACTCCACAGGACGGGTGCTGCGCCGGAGCATCCGACCCCACCCCCAGAGCACCAACAGGGCCAACAGGCTGTAGCCCAGGACAAAGACCACCCCCTGAGGATGTCCGAACCACTCCGCCAGGATCCGCCATGCAGCGCCCATCACCACCGACATCCCCGCCCAGACCGTGGCCAGCCACCTCAGGGTATCTGCGATCTGCTCCCAGCGGAGGGCCACCAGCAGGCCCGTCAGGCCGGCCATGCCCAACAGGCCCACCAGCCATACCAGAAGGGCCAGGCTGCCCAATCCCAACAGCAGCCGAAGCCGACGACGTCCCTCCCTCCGGAGCAGCCGCGTCGCGGTGCGGGCCACCAGGTGGGGCGGGGGCTCCGCCATGGGCGCGGCCCGAAGCTCCCGGTCCAGGGACTGCCAGAGCTGCCAATAGGCCCGACAGAGGGGACATTGGGCCAGGTGCGCGTCCAGGTGGGCCCGCTCCGAGGGCTCCAACATGTCGTCCAGGGCCAGGGACATGAGGAGCCCCACCTCGGGATGGGGAGCCGTGTCCTCCCAGGGCCTCTCATGGTGGTTGGCGCGGGCCTGGATCTTGGGCAGACTTCGTCCAGCCATCTCCATCTCCTCATTCACCGGCAACGCGATCCGGCACCGGAGCCCAGGATCCGGCCGACCGCGCGCGGCGATAGGCGTCCGCCAACTTCTGGCGGGCGCGAAACAGCCGGGTCTTCACCGCGGCCAGGGTCAACCCCATGACCTCCGCGATCTCCTGGTAGCTCAGGTCGTACCAGTAGCGCAGCACCAGGGGCATCCGGTACTCCGGCTCCAGCTCCTGGAGCAGTGCCTGGATCTCCGCAGCCCGCTCCTGTGCCATCAGGGCCTCCTCGGGCTGGGGCAGGTGGCTCTCCATCTGCCCGACGTGAGGGGCATCCTCCATGGATACCCACGTCATGCGCTGACGCCGCAGCCGATCGATACAGTGGTGGTTGGCGATGGAGAGGAGCCAGGTGCTGAACTTCCGCCTCGGATCGTACTGGTGAAGCCGGGTGAAGGCCCGGAGGAAGGTCTCCTGGGTGGCGTCCTCGGCCTCCTCGGGGTTCCCGAGCATCCGGTAGGCCAGATTGTACACCGGCCGTTGGTAGACCTCCACCAGACGACAAAAGGCCTCCACATCGCCGGCCCGGGCTTCTTCCAGCCAGCGGGCCTCCTGCTCTCGTTCCATCGCCTCTACCTTTCGGGCGGGCGGTGCCAGTCCGGATGCGCGCGCTCCCGGCATTCGCAGATCACTACGGTGTCCCCAGGGGGAAGGTTTCGCCCGGGAGGTGCCCTCCCGGCCCCCTGGGCGGATCCTACCCGACCGGGCAGGGAACCGCCAACTCCGGGCCGCCCTGCTTTCGGCCCGGCCTGGCCTTGCCTCGCCCAGAGGCGGTCGTTTATAATGGCCGGAGGAAGCCCCTGTGGAGACACGGACCGATCCAGATGCGGAGATGGACCGATGTGGAACGCGACACCTGGCAAGGAAAAGACCTCATGCGCGTGACCTATCCCTTCACGGCCATCGTCGGCCAGGAACGGATGAAGCGGGCCCTGATCCTGAACGCCGTCCATCCCCTTATCGGCGGTGTGTTGATCCGGGGCGAGCGGGGCACGGCCAAGTCCACCGCGGCCCGAGGCCTGGCCGCGCTCCTGCCGGACATCCAGGCCGTAGACGGCTGCCCCTTCGCCTGCGAACCCCACGCCCCCGCCGGCCTCTGCCCGGTCTGCCGCCACGCCCGGCAGACCGGTGAGCCCCTGCCCGAGGCCAGCCGGCCCACCCCCTTCGTGGACCTGCCGGTCAGCGCGACCGAGGACCGGGTGGTGGGTACCCTGGACATCGAGCGGGCCATCCAGAAAGGGGAACGCCACTTCGAGCCCGGCATCCTGGCCGCGGCCAACCGGGGTGTCCTCTACGTGGACGAGGTCAACCTGCTGGACGACCACGTGGTGGACCTGCTCCTGGACAGCGCGGCCATGGGCGTCAACATCGTGGAGCGGGAGGGGATCAGCATCCAGCACCCGGCCCGCTTCGTGTTGGTGGGCTCCATGAACCCGGAGGAGGGGGACCTCCGTCCCCAGCTCCTGGACCGTTTCGCCCATGCGGTGGACGTGGTCGGCATCCTGGATCCCCGCCAGCGGGTGGAGATCATCCAACGACGCACCCGCTTCGAGCAGGATCCCGAGGCCTTCTACCAGGAGTTCGCCCAGGCCGAACAGGAGCTGGGCCAGCGCATCCTGGAGGCCCGAGAGCGCTATTCCCAGGTCACCTACACGGACCGGGACCTCTACACCATCGCGGCCCTGACCGCCAGTTTCCACGTGGACGGCCACCGGGCCGACATCGTGATCCTCAAAACCGCCCGAGCCCAGGCGGCCTTCGAAGGCCGCACCCACATCACCGACCGGGACATCCTGCTGGCCGCGGAGCTGGCCCTGCCCCACCGGATGAAGAAACAGCCCTTCCAGGACTCGGTCCTCAGCCCCGATCAGCTGGAGGCGAACATGCGCCAGGCCCGGGCCGAGGCGGAACAGGCCTTCCAGGAGGAAGAGGCCCTGGAGGAGGTGGAGGCCGGCACCGCCCGCTCGGAAAAAAAAGCCCCCCGGGCGATGACTCCGAGGATGTAGAGACCTCGCCCGAAAGCGGCGAAGGAGGGCTGGCCGAACCAGAGGCCGCCCCCCAGCGGAGTACATCGCCCGGTGACGAGAAGGGGCCCAGCCGCCCGGTGGAGATCGGCCAGGTCTTCGAGACCCGCCGCCTGGATACTCCCCTGGACCGGGTCACCCGCGAGCAGAGCGGGAAACGTTCCTACAGCCGCACCGAGCGCAGACGCGGGCGCTACATCAAGGCTCGACCGGCCCGGGATCGGTTCGACGACATCGCGTTCGACGCCACCCTGCGGGCCGCGGCCCCCTACCAACGACAACGGGTCCAGGAGGGGGACAACAACCTGGCCCTGAAACTTCGCCTGTCCGACCTGCAGCGGAAGGTCCGGGTGCGACGCACCGGGAACCTCATTCTCTTCGTGGTGGACGCAAGCTGGTCCATGGCCGCCAGCGAGCGCATGGAGGCCACCAAGGGCGCGATCATGAGCCTCCTCATCGATGCCTACCAACGGCGGGACCAGGTGGGCCTGGTGGTCTTCCAACGGGATCGGGCCCGGGTGGTCCTGCCCCCCACCAACAGTGTGGACCTGGCCCAGAAGGCCCTGCAGAACCTGCCCGTGGGCGGGAAGACCCCCCTGAGCCACGGCCTGTACACCGCGTACCAGGTCATCGAGGCCGCCAAACGGCGGGATCCCGAGCTCCGCCCCCTGCTCATCCTCCTCACCGACGGCGCCGGCAACGTGAGCATGACCGGCCTGCCGGCCCAGGAGGAGGCCATGCGCATGGCCGAGCTCTTCGCCCAGGCCCAGATCCGCTCCATCGTCATCAACATGGAACACACGGCCTTCGACCGGGGACTGGCCCAGGCCCTGGCCGCGCAGATGGGCGGTGTCTGCTACAACCTGCCCGACCTGCACGCGGATGCCCTGCTGAACACGGTGAAACGGGCGATAGGCTGACAAGGAGGACCGACCACATGGATCGGCGTCAGCTGGTGGCGGACATGGGCCTGCTCCTGGTGGCCCTCATCTGGGGGTTCACCTTCGTCATGGTCCAGGAGGCGGTGCAGAAGTGGCCCGTCTTCGCCTTCCTGGCCCTCCGCTTCACCATCGCCAGCCTGGCCTTCCTGCCCATCCTCCTGTGGCGTCGACGTCCGGGCCTGCCCCGGGATCGTGGCCCCCACCCCAAAGGCCGGTCCTCTCGGAACCTGCTGGCCGGGGCCCTGGTGGGGCTGGCCCTGGTCGCGGGCTACAGCTTCCAGACCTTCGGCCTCCTCTTCACCACACCGGCCAAGGCCGGCTTCATCACCGGCCTCAGCGTGGTCCTGGTGCCCTTGGGGGCTGCCCTCCTCCTGGGGCAACCCCTCCACCTCCCCGGGGGGCTGGGCGTCTTCCTGGCCACTGTGGGGCTGGCCCTGCTCAGCCTGAACGACGACCTGAGCGTCAACCGGGGGGATATGCTGGTCCTGCTCTGCGCGGCCTCCTTCGCGGCCCAGATCCTGCTGACCGGCCGCTACGCCCGCCGGATGTCGGCCTATCGCCTGGCCGCGATCCAGATCGCCACCGCAGCCGGTGTCCTCTGGATCCTGGCCCTGGTGTTCGAGATCCCCCGAGGACTGCCCCCCCTGGACGGCCAGATCGCCTTCGCCGCGGTCTTCACCGGGCTCCTGGCCACCACCCTGGCCTTTCTCGTCCAGTCCGCGGCCCAACGGTTCACCACCGCCACCCACACCGCCCTCCTGTTCAGCCTGGAGCCCGTGTTCGCGGCCCTGGCCAGCTACCTGCTCATCGGAGAACGGCTGGGCGGCCGGGCCCTGGTGGGCTCCCTCCTGATCCTGGCCGGCATGCTCTGCGCAGAGCTGGGCGGACTTTGGTGGACCGCACGACAGCGTCGTCTGGACGAGGGGCTGAACCGCCTGAGCCCGGAGACCCCCTGACCCCGGGCCCACCGGACATCTCGCCGGATCGGCCTCCCCGGGCCGACCGTCCCGGACCTATGCCCACCGACACAGGTGCGGGGCCCAAGGATGGCCCATGGCCGCTCCTCGGTGCCGGACGTTCTCGCCCGCGACCCACCCCCAGGGAGAAACCACCATGGCCCACCGTCTCATCGCCCGCCTCCCCATGGCGGCCCTGATCGCCGCCATCCTGTGGATGCCCTCCCATCCAGGGCTGCAGACGAGACCCCTCCCCCTCCAGGCAGCGCCCCCGGAGATCGACCTGCCCCGGGGCTTTGTCCAGGAGACCGTGGTGGAGGGATTGGACCGCCCCACGGCCTTCGCGTTCGCGCCGGACGGCCGCATCTTCATCGCCGAACATGCCGGGCGCATCCGGGTCGTCCACCAGGGCGTGCTCCAGACCGAGCCCTTCGTGGACATCCGGGACCATGTGAACACCGCGGTGCAGCGAGGCGCCATGGGCATCGCGGTCCACCCCGGCTGGCCTGCGGTGCCCTACGTCTACCTGGCCTACACCTACGAGCCCCCCGAGGCCCAGGGCTACCCGTTGGAAGGAGCCCGGGTCAGCCGGGTAAGCCGCTTCCGGGCCGATCCGGCCGACCTGAACCGGGCCCAACCCGGCTCCGAGACGGTGATCCTGGGCACCAACAGCACCTTCGCCCACATCGGCGATCCCAGCCGGATGAACCACAAGCCCTACTCCTGCCAGAACCCCGACGGCTCCTACGTCCAGGACTGCGTGGCCAACGAGGGGAACAGCCATACCCTGGCCCAGCTCGCCTTCGGGCCCGACGGCATGCTCTACGTGGGCAGCGGAGACGGGATCAACTACAGTGCAGGGAACCTGCGGGCCCAGAGCGTGGACAGCCTCAACGGCAAGATCCTGCGCATCCACCCCCTCAGCGGCGCGGGCCTCCCGGACAACCCCTTCTACAACGGCGATCCCCAGGCCAATCGCTCCAAGGTCTACGCCCTGGGCTTTCGCTACCCCTTCCGCTTCGCCTTCCGGCCCGGCACCCGGGAGATCCTGGTGGGCGATGTGGGCCGAGATCGCTGGGAGGAGATCAACCGGGTCGTCCCCGGAGGGAACTACGGATGGCCCTGCTACGACGGCCCGGAGCTCAACGCCACGGACCCGGAATGCCAGCCCCTGCTCAGGGGCCAGGCAGGACCCGCCCATCCAGCCCTGTACGCCTACCCCCACGATGGCGGACGGGGCGCGGTCATCGGGGGAGACTTCGTCCGGGGAAATGGATTCCCGGCGTCCTACCGGAACACCTACTTCTACGCGGACTTCAACAGCGCGACCATCGACTTCCTGACCTTCGAAGGCCGGGACGCCCAGGGGCAGGAGCAGGTGCTCAGCCACGTCTTCAGCGCGCCGGCCATGACCGCGGTCCAGCTCACCTTTGGCCCCGACGGAGCCCTCTACGTCCTCTACTACGGATACGGGACCCTGGCCCGCATCCGGTACGTGGGGGAGGGGAACCGGGCACCGGTGGCCGTGGCCCAGGCCGCGCCGGTCCGGGGCCCGGCCCCTCTGACGGTCCAGTTCAGCGGCAGCAACTCCTCGGATCCGGACGGGGATCGGCTGGAGCTTCGCTGGGATCTGGGGGACGGCACCGTCACCGGGGTCCACAACCCTTCCCATGTCTACACGAAGCCCGGCCGGTACACGGTCCGCCTGACGGTCACCGATCTCCAGGGAGCCTCGGCCCAGGCCACCCTCACCGTGGAGGTCACCGGGGCCGACCCCGCCCCCGAAGGCCGGGCCAGCGCGACCAGCCCCTCCCAGGGCCCGTCCCATCCCAGACCGCCCAGGGCCGAGCCTCCGGCCACGTCCCCGCCCCTGCCTGCGGCCCCCTCCACCCCGGACGCGCGCCCTCCAGAAGGGCCGGCCCAGGGCTGGTGGGAGACCGTTCCCGCCCCTCCCGATGGTGCCCGCATTCTCCTGCTGGCCCCCCCACCCCTGGAAGGCGCCTGGTCCGTGGTCCAATGGCAGGACGGCCAGGGCCAGTGGCACGATGTGGAGGGCTGGCGAGGAGAGATCCAGCGCGGCCGCAAACGCTGGTGGGTCCACCCCGACCTGTACGGGAAAGGGCCCTTCCGCTGGCAGATCTACAGCCAGCCCGGCGGCTCCCTGTGGGCCCAGAGCCCGCCGTTCACCTTGCCCGAGAGCCGGGAACAGATGCGGGTGTGGCACGCTCCCTGAGACCCTGCCCAGTCGACCAGGGCAGAAGCCCTTCCATCGGCCAGGCATCGAACCCTCCGCCTTTCGGGCACCACCGCACCGCCCTCCCCCTATACTGAGACGAGGAGCCGCGGAGGCCCATGGCATGTGGGCCCTGCTTCGCACGGGTCCTCGGGCCCGTGCCCCGTTCGGTCCACTTGGTCCCCGGAGGGAACACCATGACCGCACCGACCATCGCACGGGAATCCAGCCCGGAGAGCCCCTCCGGGCAACGCTGGGTCTTCATGTTCGACGAACTGGACCAGGCCGAGGAGCGGGTGGGCGGCGACTGGGACCGGGTGCGTGGGCTCCTGGGCGGGAAAGGGGCGAACCTGGCCGACATGACCCGCCTGGGCATCCCCGTGCCCCCGGGCTTCACCGTGACCACCGAGGCCTGCATCGCCTACCTGGACTCCGGTGGCTCCTTCCCGCCCGGCATGTGGGAGCAGGAACTGGAGGCCCTCCACAGGCTGGAGGCCAAGACGGGAAAGCGCTTCGGAGACCTGGAGAACCCCCTCCTGGTCTCCTGTCGTTCGGGCGCGAAGTTCTCCATGCCCGGGATGATGGACACCATCCTGAACCTGGGCCTGAACGACGACGCGGTCCAGGGACTGGCCCGGAAGACCCAGGATCGCCGCTTCGCCTACGACTCCTATCGCCGCCTGATCCAGATGTTCGGCTCGGTGGTGCTGGGGGTGCCCGACGAGCCCTTCGAACACATCATCGAGCGGTTCCGCCAGAAGCGAGGAGTGGCCACCGACGCGGAGCTCACCCCGGAGGACTGGCAGGCCATCTCCGAGGAGTTCAAGCAGATCATCTGGCGCTTCACCGGGGAGGAGTTCCCCCAAGATCCCTTCGAACAGCTCCGCCTGGCCACCGAGGCCGTCTTCAAGTCCTGGAACGGCAAACGCGCCATCGACTACCGGAACGCCACCGGCATCCCCCACGACCTGGGCACCGCGGTCAACATCCAGACCATGGTCTTCGGCAACATGGGCGAGGACTGCGCCACCGGCGTGGCCATGAGCCGCAACGCCACCACCGGCGAGAAGACCCTGGAAGGGGACTACCTGACCAACGCCCAGGGCGAGGACGTGGTGGCCGGCATCCGGCAGACCAAGCCCATCCACATGCTCCAGGAGGAGATGCCCGAGGCCTACCAGGAGCTGGAGCGCATCGCCCGGATGCTGGAGCGCCACTACCGGGACATGCAGGACATGGAGTTCACCATCGAGCACCGCAAGCTCTGGATGCTCCAGACCCGCAACGGCAAACGCACGGCCCAGGCCGCGGTCCGCATCGCCGTGGACATGACCGAGGAGGGCATCATCACCCGGGAGGAGGCCGTCCTGCGGGTGACGCCGGAACAGGTGGACTTCTTCCTCCACCCCCAGTTCACCCTCGCGGCCAAGCAGGAGGCCCAGCAGATCGCCAAGGGGCTCAACGTCTCCCCGGGCGCGGCCGTGGGCGTGGTGGCCCTGGACGCGGACCTGGCCGAGCAGTGGGCCCGGGAGGGCAAGCCGGTGATCATGGTGCGGCCGGAGACCAAGCCCGACGACGTCCACGGCATGTTGGCCGCCCAGGGCATTCTCACCAGCCGGGGTGGGCGGACCAGCCACGCAGCCCTGGTGGCCCGCCAGTTCGGCAAGCCCGCGGTGGTGGGGGTGGCCGAACTGGACATCGACCTGACCGAACGGGTCATCCACGTGGACGATCGGGTCATCCAGGAGGGAGACTGGATCTCCATCGACGGCACCACCGGCGAGGTCTTCCTGGGCCAGCTGGAGACCATGGTGCCGGACATCTCGGACCCCTGGCTGGTGAAGCTGCTGGCCTGGGCCGATGCCTTCCGCACCCTGGGCGTCCGAGCCAACGCGGACTACCCCCGAGACGCGCAGCGGGCCCGGGACTACGGCGCGGAGGGCATCGGTCTGACCCGCACAGAGCACATGTTCTTCGAACCAGAGCGCCTGCCCTGGGTCCAGAAGATGATCATGACCGACAACCCCACCGAGCGGCGAGAGGCCCTGGAGGCCCTGCTCCCCTTCCAGCGGGAGGACTTCAAAGGGCTCTTCCGGGTCATGGATGGCCTGCCGGTCATCATCCGGCTCATCGACCCGCCGCTCCATGAGTTCCTGCCCAGCTACGAGGAGCTGACCCAGCGCCTGGCGGATCACAAGATCCGGCTGCTCAACGCCCAGACCCTGCAGGAAGTGGACGAGCTCCTCCGCCAGATCGAGGAGGAGGAGCGGATCCTCCAGCAGGTGGAGCGGATCCGGGAGGCGAACCCCATGCTGGGTACCCGGGGCGTGCGGCTGGGCATCCTCATGCCCGAGCTGACCCAGATGCAGGTCCGAGCCATCTTCGAGGCCGCGTGCGAGGTGGCCAAGGAAGGGATCCGGGTCATCCCCGAGGTGATGATCCCCCTGGTGAGCCACGTGAACGAGCTCCAGGCCCAGAAGGAGGCCCTGGAGGCCGTGGCCAAAGAGGTGATGGCCGAACAGGGGATCCAGGTGGAGTACAAGTTCGGCACCATGATCGAGATCCCCAGGGCCGCGCTCACGGCAGACCAGATCGCCCAGGCGGCGGAGTTCTTCTCCTTCGGCACCAACGACCTGACCCAGACCACCTACGGCATCAGCCGGGACGATGCCGAGGCCGGCTTCCTGGTCCACTACCTGGAACATGGGATCCTGCCCGAGAACCCCTTCGCCACCATCGACCGGGACGGGGTGGGCACCCTGATGCGGTGGGCCACGGAGAGAGGACGCGAGGCCCGGAAGGATCTGGAGGTCGGCATCTGCGGAGAACACGGCGGCGATCCCAGATCCATCCAGTTCTGCCACCAGATCGGCCTGGACTACGTGAGCTGCTCCCCCTTCCGGGTGCCCATTGCCCGGCTGGCCGCAGCCCAGGCCGCGCTGAAGGAGAAACTGGGAGACAGGCCCCAGTACTGAGTTGCCGACCCACCTCGTTCGCCCGCTCGGCGGGACATGGGTACCTCCTTTCGGGCATGCGGGGGCGGGGGAGCCGGCCGCTTCCCCACCCCCGCACGGGGAGGCCGCTCCCATGCCCCGCACAGATAGCCTGCATCCATCCGCTGTAGAGCATCGTCCTCCGGGCGATGCTTGCCTGACCTCCTTTCGTGTGGTTCCCTCCGGAGAAGGCACCCTCCACCCGAGGGTGTCTTCTCTGGGAACCATTTGTGAAATATTTCACCTTCCGGGGCACCCGGCTTGCAAAGCGGGCCCCGGTCCACGATAATGGGGGAAACATGTGCCGAAGCCCCGGGCCCCCGAACGCAGCACCGCCCACCCAAGCTCAGGGAGGAGCCACCATGGAGACCGCCATCGCCGTTGGACAGGCCTTCGTGCTGGAGAGGGACCATTTCCAAGCACTCCTCGACGCGCTGCAAGGTCAGGGCTACACCGTGCTGGGGCCCACCGTGGAGGCCGGGGCCATCGTCTACCGCCCCTTGACCCGGGTGGAGGAGCTGCCCATCGGCTGGCGGGATCGCCAGGGCCCCGGTTTCTACCGCCTGGAACGCCGGGAGGAGCCCACCCTCTTCGGCTATGTGGTCGGCCCTTCCTCCTGGAAGAAATTCCTCCATCCCCCCACCGTCACCCTCTGGAAGGCCCGGCGCACCCCGGACGGCGGCTTCCAACAGGTCGTGGAGAGCGCTGCCCAGGTCCCCCGGTACGCGTTCCTGGGCGTCCGCCCCTGTGAGCTCCACGCCATCCGGATCCAGGACCGGGTCTTCCTGGAGGGCCCCTTCGTGGATCCCACCTACCGGGAGCGGCGAAGCCGGATCTTCACCGTGGTGGTGAACTGCGTGGAGCCCGGCGATACCTGTTTCTGCGCCAGCATGGATGCGGGCCCTTGGGCCCAGGCCGGCTTCGACCTGGCCCTGACGGAGCTGTGGGATCCGGAAGACCACCGCTTCCTGGTCCATGTGGGAAGCCCAGAAGGCGCGGCGGTGCTGGCCTCGGTCCCCCTTCGGCCGGCCACCGAGGCCGACCGAGGCCGGGAGCGAGCCCGGTTGGACGAGGCGGCCCAACGCATGGGGCGCTCCCTGGACGTCCACGGGCTGAAGGAACGGCTGTACGCCCAGTACGAGGCCCCCGAGTGGGAGGAGGTGGCCCAGCGCTGCCTCACCTGCACCAACTGCACCCTGGTCTGCCCCACCTGTTTCTGCACCACCGTGGAGGACACCACCGACCTCACCGGCCAGTGGGCCGAGCGCCGTCGGGTCTGGGATTCCTGCTTCACCCTGTCCTTCTCCTACATCCACGGGGGAAGCGTCCGCAGCAGCCCGGCCGCGCGCTACCGCCAGTGGCTGACCCACAAGCTGGCCACCTGGCAGGACCAGTTCGACACCCTGGGCTGCGTGGGCTGTGGGCGATGCATCACCTGGTGCCCCGTGGGCATCGACATCACCCAGGAGGCCGCCCGCATCGCGGCCGGGGCCAAGACCCAGGAGCCGTGAACTTCCAGCAGGCAAGGAGAGACCCACCATGGACCTGAGACCCACCAAGGAGATGCGGGACCTCATCGCGGAACACCCCTTCTTCCAGGACATGGATCCCCAATACCTGGACCTCCTCGCGGGGTGTGCCCGAAACGTCCGCTTCATGCCGGATGAGATGGTCTTCCGGGAAGGGGAGCCCGCAGACGCCTTCTACCTGATCCGCCACGGCAAGGTGCTCATCGGAGTCCAGGTCCCCGGCCGGGGCCTGGTCCCCATCCAGACCTTGGGGCCCGGGGAGATGATCGGGTGGTCCTGGCTCTTCCCGCCCCACCGCTGGCACTTCGACGCCAAGGCCCTGGAGGTGACCCGGGCCCTGGCCTTCGACGCCACATGCCTTCGGAGCAAGTGCGACGAGGATCCGCGCCTGGGATACCAGCTCATGCGTCGCTTCGCCGCCATGCTGATCGAGCGGCTCCAGGCCGCCCGGATGCAGCTCCTGGACATGTACGGGGTGCACACCGCCCAGCCCGGCCCATAGTCCGGCCGATGTCCCGCCCCAGGCCCGGCAGCCGCCTGGGCCGTGCCATCCGCCCATTCCAGACGGGAGGAGCCACCATGTCCGTTCCGCAGCCGTCCCCCCCGATGCCCGCCCCGGTGGATCCCATGGTGCCCCATCCCTATCGCGTGGTGCGCCGACGACGGGAGACCCGAGATACTTTCACCCTGTTCCTGGAGCCGTTGGCCGGCGAGAGCCCTTCCTTTGCGCCCGGGCAGTTCCACATGCTGTACCTGTTCGGCGTGGGCGAGGTCCCCATCTCCATCAGCGGCGATCCGGCGCAGCCCCACCCCCAGGTCCACACCATTCGGGCCGTGGGCGCGGTCACCCAGGCCCTGGCCCGGCTTCGACCCGGGGCCATCCTGGGGCTGCGGGGCCCCTTTGGCAGCCATTGGCCCCTGGAGGAGGCCGTGGGACGGGACGTGGTGGTGGTGGCCGGGGGCATTGGCCTGGCTCCCCTGCGCCCGGCCATCTACCACCTCCTGGCCCATCGGGAACGCTACGGCCGGATCGTGGTCCTCTACGGCGCCCGCACCCCCGAGGAGCTCCTCTACCCGAAGGAGCTGGCCCGCTGGAGCGGGCACCTGGACGTGGAGGTGTTGGTCACCGTGGACCGGGCCTCCGGCTCCTGGCGAGGCAACGTGGGCGTGGTCACCACCTTGATCCCCCGGGCCCCCTTCGACCCCCAGGACACCATGGCCCTGGTCTGTGGCCCGGAGATCATGATGCGCTACACCGTCCTGGCCCTGCAGAAGCGGGGCGTCCCCCCTCCGGCCATCTACGTCTCCATGGAGCGGAACATGAAGTGCGCGGTGGGCTTCTGTGGCCATTGCCAGTACGGACCGCACTTCATCTGCAAGGACGGGCCCGTGTTCTGCTACGACCACATCCGCTGGCTCTTCGGCAAATGGGAGGTGTGAGGTGGCCCAACCCCGAAAACCCAAGTTGGCCGTGTGGAAGTTCGCCTCGTGCGACGGCTGTCAGCTCAGCCTGCTGGACTGCGAGGACGAGCTCCTGGCCGTGGCCGACGCGATCCAGATCGCGTACTTCCCCGAGGCGACCCGAGCCGAGGTGCGGGGCCCCTACGACCTGTCCCTGGTGGAGGGCTCCATCACCACGCCCCACGACGCGGAGCGGATCCAGCAGGTCCGCAAGGCTTCCCGGTTCCTGGTCACCATCGGCGCCTGCGCCACGGCCGGTGGCATCCAGGCCCTGCGCAACTTCCAGGACGTGGACGCGTTCCTCCAGGTGGTCTACGCCCACCCGGAGTACATCCAGACCCTGGCCCACTCCACCCCCATCGCGGAACATGTTCCCGTGGATTTCGAGCTCCGGGGGTGTCCCATCAACAAGGGCCAGCTCCTGGAGGTCATCGGCGCCTTTCTGAACGGCCGGCCGCCCAATATCCCGGGGTACAGCGTGTGCGTGGAGTGCAAACGCCTGGGCAACGTGTGCGTCATGGTGGCCCACGGCACCCCCTGCCTCGGCCCAGTGACCCAGGCCGGCTGCGGCGCCCTCTGCCCGGCCTACCACCGGGGCTGCTATGGCTGCTTCGGCCCCCAGGAATCCCCCAACACCGCCTCCCTGAGCGGCTGGTGGATGGAGCACCTGGGCGTGGACCGCCCCGAGCTGGTGCGGGCCTTCCGCAGCTTCAACGCCCACGCCGAACCCTTCCGAAAGGAGAGTGAGGCCCATGCCCAAGCCCACACCTAGACCCAAGACCCGGACCATCCGGGTGGACTACCTGGCCCGGGTGGAGGGAGAAGGGGCCCTGTTCATCCGGGTCCGAAACGGCCAGGTCCAGGAGGTCCAGCTCCAGATCTTCGAGCCCCCCCGCTTCTTCGAGGCCTTCCTCCGGGGGCGCCACTTCACCGAGGCCCCGGACATCACCGCCCGGATCTGCGGCATCTGCCCCATCGCCTACCAGATCAGCGCCATCAACGCGATGGAGGACCTGCTGGGGGTGGCCGTGGATCCAGCCCTCCAGGCCCTGCGCCGGGCCATCTACTGCGGCGAGTGGATCGAGAGCCACGTGCTCCACATCTACATGCTCCACGCGCCGGACTTCCTGGGCTACCCGGACGCGATCCAGATGGCCCAGGACCATCCCGAGGTGGTGCAGCGGGGCCTGCGGCTGAAGAAGATCGGCAACGAGATCGTCCGCCTCCTGGGAGGTCGGGAGATCCATCCCATCAACCTGCGGGTGGGTGGCTTCTACCGCGTGCCCCGCCCCGAGGAACTCAACGCCCTCATCGAAGAGCTGAAGTGGGCCCAGGAGGCCGCGCAGGAGACGGTCCGCTGGACCGCCACCCTGCCCTTCCCGGACTTCCAGCGGGACTACGAGTTCGTCGCCCTCCGCGCGGCAGACCGCTATCCCCTGGAGACCGGTCGAATCGTCAGCAACCGAGGGCTGGACATCCCGGTGCAGGCCTACGACGAACACTTCCAGGAGATCCACGTGCCCCACACCCACGCGCTCCAGTCCCGCATCCGGGAACGGGGAAGCTACCAGGTGGGGCCCCTGGCCCGCTACAACCTGAACTTCCATCGCCTCTCCCCCCTGGCCCAGGAGGCCGCCCGGGAAGCAGGGCTGGGCCCCCAGTGTCGCAACCCCTTCCAGAGCATCGTGGTGCGCAGCGTGGAGGTCCTCTACGCGGTGGAGGAAGCCCTCCGCATCCTCCAGGACTACCAACCCCCTCCGGCCCCCGCGGTGGAGGTGGAACCCCGGGCCGGCGTGGGCTACGGCGCCAGCGAGGCCCCTCGAGGCCTCCTCTACCATCGCTACCGCCTGGACTCAGAGGGCCTCATCCTGGACGCCAAGATCGTGCCCCCCACCTCCCAGAACCAGCGCGCCATGGAGGAGGACCTGTGGCAGTTCGTGCCCCAGGCCTTGGATCTCCCCAAGGAGGAGCTCACCTGGCAGTGCGAGCAGGCCATCCGCAACTACGATCCCTGCATCTCCTGCGCCACCCACTTCCTCAGGGTCCACGTGGAGGAGGTGTAGCCCAGCGCGGAGAGAGGGGAAGGAAGCAAGGCCATGTCCCCCCCGACCACCACACCGAACACCCAGAGCCCCCAGACCCGCTCCGGCCAGCCCCTGGTGGTGGGCATCGGGAACCCGTATCGCCGGGACGACGGAGTGGGGCCCGCGGTGATCCGAGAGCTGGCCCACCAGGTATCCCCCCATGTCTGCCTCCGGGAGCACAGCGGGGAAGGGGCCTCGCTGATGGCCATGTGGGAGGGGCACCCCCGGGTCATCCTGGTGGACGCGGTGGTCTCCGGCACGGCACCGGGCACCGTCCACCGGCTGGAGGCCCATCGCCAGCCCCTTCCCGCCTCCCTCTTCCACCGCTCCACCCACGCGTTCAGCCTGGCCGAGGCCGTGGAGCTCTCCCGGGCCCTGGGCACCCTGCCCCCAGAGGTCCTCATCTATGGAGTGGAGGGCAGGGAGTTCGACCACGGCATGGGGCTTTCGCCCCCGGTGGCGGCCGCGGTGGAGACGGTCGTCCGCCGGATCCTGGCAGATCTGCGCCGACACGGGTAGAAAGGCCCACCTCGAGAACACGGAACCCGCAGACCATGCACGAGATGAGCGTCGTCCAACACCTGATCGAGAGCCTGGATCGGGAACTGGCCCAACAGGGGGCCACCCGGGTCCTCCAGGTGCGCCTCCGTCGCGGGAGCACCTTCTCGGAAGAGGCCCTGCACCAGGCCTTTGCCCTCTACGCCCCGGGAACCCGGCTCGCGGAGGCCGAGCTGGTGGTGGAGAGCGTGGCCACCCGGCTCACCTGCGACCGGTGTGGCCATACCCGGACGGTGGCCTCCCAGGATGTGGTGCACCACCTGGTGGCCTGCCCTTCCTGCGGCGCGCTCCAGACCCTGGACGAGGCCCACGAGCTGACCCTGGTGGACGTCACCCTGGAGGCCCCATGAACCCCGTGCCCCCTCTCCATCCCCCAGGAAGCCCATGCGCACCTTCGACCAGAGACTGACCGCCGCGGCCCAACGCAACGACACCCTCCTGTGCGTGGGCCTGGACCCAGATCCCGCGTGGTTGCCGCCGGATCTGCGGAGCGGGGACACCCTCCAGGACCTGCTGCGCTGGAACCGTCGGATCATCCAGGCCACCGCGGATCAGGTCTGCTGCTACAAGCCCAACATCGCCTTCTACGAGGCCCTGGGGCCCGAGGGCTGGACCCTGCTCCAGGAGACCCTGGCCGCGATCCCGCCGGAGATCCCCGTGCTCCTGGACGCCAAACGGGGGGACATCGGCTCCACCGCCGCGGCCTATGCCCGGGCCTGTTTCCAGGTCCTGGGCGTGGACGCGGTCACCCTCAACCCCTACCTGGGCTGGGACGGCGTGGCGCCCTTTGCCCGCTACCCGGACAAGGGCCTCTTCGTCCTCTGCCACACCTCCAATCCCAGCGCGACCGCCCTCCAGGACCTCCGGGTGGGGGACCGTCCCCTCTACCAGGTCGTGGCGGAACAGCTCCTGCCCCGGGCCCCCAACGTGGGCCTGGTGGTGGGGGCCACCTACCCAGAAGCCCTGGCCCAGGTCCGGGCCCTGGCCCCGGATCGCTGGCTCCTGGTCCCCGGGGTGGGAGCCCAGGGCGGAGATCTGGAGGCCGCGCTGCGCGCGGGTCTCCGGGAGGATGGCCTGGGCGTCCTGGTGGCCGTCACCCGGGGCGTGACCCGGGCGGCAGACCCTCGGGCCGCGGCCCAGGAGCTGGGAGAGCGGATCCGGGCCATCCGCAGACAGAGGAGGAGCGAGGGTGCCGTCGCCGGGGCCCCCCGACCGGATCGGGCCCGCCAAGAGCTGGTCCTGGGGATCCACGAACTGGGCGCGCTCCGCTTCGGCGACTTCACCCTGGCCAGCGGGATCCGTTCCTCCCTCTACATCGACCTGCGCCTGCTGGTCAGCCGCCCACCGTTGTTGGCCCAGGTAGCCCAGGCCTACGGCCAGATCTTGGCCCGCATTCCCTGCCACCGGATCGCGGGGGTGCCCTACGCGGCCCTGCCCATCGGCACCGCGGTCTCCCTGGCCACAGGGATCCCCCTGATCTACCCCCGGAAGGAGGCCAAGGCCCATGGCCTGGGCCAGACCGTCGAAGGGAAGTGGACACCCGGGGAGCGGGTGGTCATCGTGGAGGACCTGATCACCAGTGGGGGCAGCACCCTCCGCGCCGCACAGCAGCTGCGGGCCGCGGGCCTGGTGGTGGAGGACGCGGTGGTGCTCATCGATCGGGAGCAGGGGGGCGCCCAACGCCTGGCCGCCGCGGGGATCCGGCTCCACCCGGTCCTGCGCCTTGGAGAGATGTTCGCCATCCTCCGCCAAGCCGGAGTTCACCTGCCCGAGGAGCTGGGATAGGGAGAACAGGCCTCACTGCGGCGGAGAACCCGGGAGAGCAAGGGAGGGAGGAGAATGGCCATCCTGGAACGCTTCTCGCTGGCGGGCCGCACCGCCCTGGTGACCGGCGGCGGCAGCGGCATCGGGCGGGCCCTGGCCCGGGCCCTGGCCGAGGCCGGCGCGGACGTGGCCCTGGCGGATCGGCGAGAGGACGCGGCCCAGACCGTGGCCGCCGAGATCCACCGGGCCACCGGTGTCCGCACCCTGGCCCTGGCCGTGGACGTGACCGTGGCCGCCCAGGCCCAGGCCATGGTGGACGCGGTGCTCCAGGCCTGGGGGCGGCTGGACGTGGCCATCAACAGCGCGGGCATCGCCCACCGCAACCCGGCAGAGGAGATCCCGGAGACGGAGTGGGACGCGATCCTGGGGGTGAACCTGAAGGGAGTGTTCCTCTCCTGTCAGGCCGAAGGGCGGGCCATGCTGGCCCAGGGGCAGGGCGCCATCATCAACATCGCGTCCATGTCCGCCCAGATCGTGAACCGTCCCCAGCTCCACGCGCACTACAACGCGTCCAAGGCCGGGGTGGTGCAGCTCACCCGTTCCCTGGCCGCAGAGTGGGCTCCCCACGGGGTCCGGGTCAACAGCATCAGCCCAGGCCATACCCGCACCCCCATGACCGACCACATCGTGGCGGAGATGGGCTCCATCTGGACGGCCAACACCCCCATGGGCCGCCTGGCCACCCCGGAGGACCTCCAGGGCGCCGCGGTCTACCTGGCCTCGGACGCGTCGGCCTACGTCACCGGCCACGACCTGGTGGTGGACGGGGGCTATACCCTGTGGTGATGGTGCTGGAAGGCCCAGGCCTCGCTCCCGGGATTACCCGGTCCCGGCCTGGACATCTCCAGGGCCCTGGATGAGCCGGATCAGCGCGACCACGTTCAGCAGTGCCTTGGGGGCGAAGGAGCGCACGTCCAGGAACTCCGGCTCCTTGGAACCGTCCTGGCTCCACTCGGAGCAGTGGGCATTGCCCCCGGCAGGGCCCAGGCCGTCCAGGGTGGGCAGGCTGTGCCACACCAGATTGCCGTCGGAGAGGCCGCCCCGATGTTCTCGGACCACGGCCATGCCCACCTCCTGGGCGGCTCCCTCCCACACCCGGTAGAGGCCCTCGGTCCGCTCGTTGGGAGACCAGGGGCCGGTCTCCCGCTCCACCGTGACGGCCACCTGGGCCGGGAAGGCCCCCTTGGCGCTGCGGACGGTGGACATCCCGTCCAGGGCCCCCATGGCCGCCATCCCCTCCTGGAAGATCGCGGGTTCGAAGGTCCGCATCTCCACCTGGGCCCATGCCCGGTGGGGCACCCGGTTCACCACGGTCCCGCCCTGGACCACCCCCACGTTGAAGGTGAGGTCCCGGCCGTAGTCGGTGAGGGCCGCGATGTGGCGGATCGCGTCCGCGAGCTGGACCACCGCGTTCGCGCCCCAGGGGTGCGCGCTGCCGGCATGGGCCGCCTTGCCGAAGGCCTCCACCCGGAAGATGGCCATCCCCTTCCGAGCTACCACCAGGGAATGGACCCGGTCCTCCAGGGCGCCGCCCTCGAAGACCAGGCAGGCCCGGGTCCGCTCGGGGTCCAGCTCGGCCAGGCAGAGCTCGCCGAAGTCGGGCACCAGCCGTTCCTCGGCCGCGTTCAGGAGCACCTTCCAGGTCACCCGGTCGGCCAGCGCGGGCACGTGGCGGAGGAGCTGGTCCAGCACCGCGTAGATCATCGCGGTCCCCCCCTTGATGTCCACCGTGCCCGGGCCGTAGATGCGATGGCCCACCGGCCGCCAACGGAAATCGTTGCGGGCCTCCTCCTCCGGGGGGAAGACCGTGTCCAGGTGGGAGACCAGGCCGATCTGAACAGGCCCTTCCCCGGGGCGGGCCAGCACCAGGTGCTTGCCCAGGCTCGGATCCGCGGCCTGGACCCGGGTGGCCTGGAAGCCCAGTTCCCCGAAGGCCTCCGCGGTGAGGTCGCCCAGGCGGTTGACCCCAGCCGGGTTGGCGGTAAAGCTGTTGACCTCCACCATCTGGCGCAGCAGATCCAGATAGGCGGGCTGTCGCTGCTGGAGGTCCTGGCGAATGGAGGCGATGTCCAACGGATTCATGGCAGCCTTTCCTCGAACTGGAGTGTGTCGGTCGTCCTGGCGCGCCGCTCACCTGCTCGGAGAGGGGATCGGGATGGTCCAGCGATCGCCGATCACCTCTCCGCCGTGGCTCACCGGCAGGCGCACGCCGGTCTCCGGATCGTAGAGGCCCACGGCCAGCACACTCCCCGGGGGCGGCAGGCGATCCAGCGCCAGCACGTGGGGATCCACGATGTACTCCCCGGGGAGCCAGGTCCCCGACGGCGCAGGCACCTCCAGCCGCCCGGGAATGCCATCGTCCTGGGTGATCCGCTGGCCGTCTGGCCCCAACAGGTGCACGAAGACATGGTGGGGAGGCAACAGGGGCTGGAGGGCCTCCCAGTACAGGGTCAGCTCCACGCCTGGTTCTGTCCAGCCCAGGTCGTAGCCCACCAGGCGGGCATGGGTGCCGAACTGGGGAGCGGGATCCAGGGGCTGGGAGGGGGTGGGCCGCTCGAACCGGGCCCGACGGCGGGTGAGCTCCACCGGCGCCAAGCGGACCGGGTCCAGGCGGCGGCCGCCCTCTGGCTCCCGGAAGCCCACCAACAGGTCATATCGGCCCGGCTCCAGGGTGGCTGGCAGGTAGAACGCAAAGGGGATCTGGACCAGCGCGCCGGGTGCCCACACCGTAGTGGGGTAATCGGGAAGGGGCCAGCCCTCCCAACCGGCCACTCCCTGGCCGTTTCGGTCCACCAGGCTGATGTAGATCTCCCAGGGAAGGGTGTGGCGTACCCGGTTCTGCACAAAGACCCGGGGACGGAACTCGGTGCCGGCCAACAGGGGTTCCCCTTCCCGGTAGCCCGCGCTGCCCAGGAAACGCACCCCCTGGCGCTCCACCGGTCGGGCCAGGGGATGGACCACCGGCAGGCGCAGCGGGGAGAGGGGAACCGAGGGCAGCCGCACCCGCACCTGTCCCAGGGGCACCACGTCCTGGAGGCCCTGGGCGGTCTCCAGGACGAAAAGCCGTTCCGGGAGCTCGCCCGCGGGGCCCACGCCCACCACGACGGTGTAGGCCCCTGGAGGGATGCCTGCGGGCACCAGAAGTCCCACCCGCTCTGTGGGGCCAACGGCCTCCTGGCCCTCGGCCACGGCCCAGGTTCCCAGGGGCTCGTAGTCCCGCGAGGACCAGACCCGCCCCTGGCGGTCCACCAGGCGCAGGGTCACCCGCAGGGGGCCGGCCTGGGGATCGTTCCAACGCCAGCTCAGGGTGACGGCCAGGACCTGGTTGGCGCTCTCGGGTTCGGCGGGGGCCACCCCGGCCGTCACCAGGGTCACAGGGCCGAAGTCCGCGCCCACGGGCCGGGTCTCCGGGGCAGAGATGGGAAGGGCCCAGGCGCTGAGGCGGGTGGTGGGGCTGTACCAGCGGTTCTCCAGGTTGAGGCTCCTCTCGGCCAGGTAGCGTTCCACCTGGGTCTCCAGGATGCCGCCCAGGGCCAGATGGGCGGGGAACCAGACCGTGCCCTGCCGGAGGGCTCGGTCCAGGGCCTGGGCCACGGCACCGTTCCAGGAGGGGCTGGGGGTCAGTTGGGGCCAGGGGCCCTGGCGTTCCCCCCGCCCCCACACCGGGGCGTAGGCCCGCCAGTAGCCCACCTGCCAGGGGTAGACCGCGAAGACGGTGTCGTTCTGCCCGCCCTGTTGGACGACCTGGCGGATCAGGGGACGGTAGTCGTCGTCCAGGTACCGGGGCACGGAGAAGAAGGCCCACAGGCCCACCGCGCTGGCCAGGAGCCACACCCCGCCCCCCACGGTCCAGTCCAGGCGCCGTCCTGCGTCCTGAAGCCGGTCCAGGCCGTCGGCCATCAGGAGCAGCAGGTAGGGAAGGGCGAAGAGGAGGACCCGCTCGCCGCCTTCGGGGAAGAAGGGCAGGCGACGGTTGAGGAGGAAGCCCACAGCCAGAGGAAGGCCCAGGCCCACCAGGAGCAGGCCCTGAGGCCTGGGCCCAGGGTTCCGATCCGGGCTCAGGGCATGGAGCAGGAGGAGGGGCAGGGCCAGGAGCCCCACCCAACGCAGGGTACGCAGCTCGGGATGGGTGGGCTCCACGTGGCCCGCGGAGAAGGCCACCAGATGGCGGGCCAGGTATTCCAGAAGGCCCAAGGGCCGATCTGCGTCCAGGACCACCTTCTGGCTGACATAGGGGAGCAGCTCCGGCACCGCGTAGATCAGCCAGGGCAGGTAGAGGAGCCCGGCCAGGCCCCCGGCCCACAGAAGAGGGCGGAGACGGCGCGAGGAGGGCCCGGCCCAGACCAAGGCCCAGAGCCCATGGGCCAGGGGAAGGAGAGCCCCGTAGTACTCGGTGTAGAGCAGGGCCCCTGTGGTCCCCGCGTACAGGAGGACAGCGCTCCAGGGGACCGACGGGGAAGGGGCCGACAGCCGCTCCACCAGGCGCCAGAAGGCCCAGGTGCTGGCCATGCCCAGGGCCATCTCCAGGCCGTACATGCGGACTTCCTGGCTGTAGAAGACGTGCATGGGGTTCACGGCCAGGAGGAGCAGGGCCCAGAAGGCCACCCAAGGACGGTGGGGGTAGAGGGCCCGGGCCAGCTTCACGCCCATCCACAGGCCGGCCCCGCCCACAAGCACGGAGAAGAGCCGGAGGACCAGGGGATCGGCCCGCCCCCAGGCCACCAACCAGCCGTGCAGCAGAGCGTAGTAGAGGGGTGGGTGGATGTCCTGGGCCGTGAGGGCCACCATCCGGCCCAGGGGTTCGGTGGCGAAGTAGACCGAATAGCCCTCGTCCCACCACAGGGGTTGCCATTCCAGGCGCAGCAGCCGGAGGCCGAGGCCGAACAGCCCCAGCGCGAACAGGGCCCATCCAGGGGCGGTCCGAGCTGGGGCTGTGGAAGCGCGAGGGCTGGCTTCGGCAGGAGACGACATCAGGGCAGGATCCACCGGGGGAGGAAGGTGCGGACGTTGTCGCTGGCCGTGTACTCCCAGGGTTCGCTGACCACGTTGCCTCCGCTGTCCACCACATAGGCCTTGTAGGGGCCGGGAGGCCCGTTGGGGATCTCCACCTTCGCGTTGTAGATGAACTCGCTCTCCAGCCCGGGATCGCCGTGCTGGAAGTAGTCCAGGAAGGGCCCCTCATAGCGGCCGATGGGGGTCTCCACCACCAGACGGTAGCCGCCCACAGCACCGCCCCCGGGACAGGTCTGGTTGCAGAGGAGGCCGAAGAAGGTCACGATGGGGTTCGAGTTGACCCGGGGCTCCACGTAGTTGCCCTTCTGGAGGGCATAGCTGGGGGCCGGGGTGGGGGTGGGCGGCGCGGGCGTGGGGGTGGGCGGCACGGGTGTCGGAGGCGGTGTGGGAATGTCCGGGGGCACGGGCACCCCGTCCAGGGGGCCCCCCGCGTCCACCAGGAAGGCCGCGATCCAGGCAGTCTGCCCGTTGACGCAACAGATCTGCCACCAATCCCCCGCGGGGTTCCGGCCCACGATATCGAACTCGGCTCCCCGTTCCACAGTGCCCACCAGGGCGAAGGCCGTGCCGGGGCCGTTGCGCAGGTTGGCCAGAGGGTTCGTGACCACCGCGAAGGGCTGTTGGGGCTCCGGCGTGGGTGTCGGGGTGGGCTCCGGGGGGATCGGGGTTGGGGTGGGTTGGGTGGAGGTGGCCGCGGTGGCCCCTTGGCCCTCCCCGGGGCTGCCGGCCATGGCCGGGGCCGAAGGGGCCTGGACGGCCGGGGTAGGGGTGAAGGTGGGGCGGGGAGTGCGGGTCGGCGGGCGGACAGCCGTGGGCTCCTCCTCGCTCCCACAGGCCGCCAACAGGCCTCCGAGGGTCAACAGGGCGAAACACCAGAGAACCAAGACGCGTATCCGGGACTGACCGCTCAAGTCCGTTCCTCCTTTCGTCTCGCGGTGGGTGCTATCGGACACGTTGCCAGGCGATGTAGATCTCCCGGTTTGGGTTGCTGGGCGAGGTGGTGAAGCGCACCGGCTCCGAGAGGCGGTTGCCCGCGCCGTCCTTCACCCAGACGGTCCACGTACCGGTCCCCAAGAGCTCCAGCAGGGTGGGCGTGGGGGTGGCCCCGGGCCACTCGGCCCGAGGCGGATTGTAGGGGCGGTACTCGTACTTCAGGTTGTACTGCACCCGGTTGCCCATGCCCGGGGGCGCGCTCCACTCGAAACGATCCGCGCTGGCCTGGACGCCGTTGGTGGGAGGGCGTTCAAACCCCTCGAAGCGGACCTCCAGGAAGTATCCCTCCGCGGGCACCTCTCGGCCCAAAGGGCCCACGAAGAGCTTGACCCAGATGGTGAGAAACGGGTTGTTGGTGGGGAAGAACTGGGGTCCGATGGCCCGCTCGAAGGGGTAGAGGATCGGGGTAGGGGTCGGCGTGTTCGTGGGCGTGGGTGTCCAGGTGGGGGTGGGCGGGGGATCGGCCACCATCAGGGGGATCTCCGGGCTGGGGTTGAAGAGCTCCACATGGCGTGCGGCCACCCACACGGACCGGCCGTTGACACAGCAGATCTGGAGCCAATCGCCCTCGGTGTTCCGGCCCACTACGGCCACGGGAATGTCGGGCCCCAGTTGGGCCACCAGGGGATAGTTCACGCCAGGCCCCGTGCGCAGGCTGATGCGACCCTGGCGCACCTGGATGTAGGGCGTGGGGGTGGGGGTGGGGGTGGCGGTGAAGGTGGGGGTGGGCGGGGGGGTGGGTTCCGGCGGAGCCGGCATGGGCGTGGGCGTCCAGGTGGGGGTGGGCGGCGGCGGGACCAGGATCTGGGGATCCACCCCAGGAGGTACGATGACCACGCCGGGGGTGGCCCCCACAGGAGGCGTGATGACCACGATGGGCAGGATGGTCTCGGGGGTCGGGGTGAAGGTAGGGGCCGGAGTCCGGGTGGGGATGGGCGTTCCCTGGACAGGTCCACGGCCCAGCCCGATGGTGCCGGAGCAGCCCAGGAGACCCAACAGGCCGAACAGGCCGGCGAGGAACAGACGCCACCAGGCCCGGGGAGGCCCTCCTCCATTGTGCTCCGCTCGAGGGTGGGACCACGGCATCGGTGATTGCCCGAAATCAAACGATAGTCCGAATCGCAGCGATGCAACCGGCCACTGGAAACCCGGGCGGCCGGCCCCTGGAGCCAGGCCGGAGCTCCGTGGTGGAAGTATAGCACGGAATCCCCAGGGCGAACCAATGGGTGGGGAATGGAGCCGGGCCTGGCTGGGCGCGGATGGACGCGGACGGCCTGGAGGCGGTGTCTGAGGAGGACAGCCGCCTCCAGGCCGTCCAGGGATCGGCTGGGGAGCGCGGTGGGATGATCGATCAGCGCACGACCACGGGCAGGAAGATGGTCGGGTTGCCGGACTGACCGCCTGGTCCTGGCGGGATGCTCTCCGGGCCACCGGCGAACTCATCCAGGAAGACCAGGGTCTCCAAGTTCGCGGCCCGCACCCGCACCTGGGCGATGGTCGCGTCGGCCCCTGTGGAGGCCCTTGGACCGGCCGGCAGGGCCTCCATGCGCACCCGGTCGGCCCGGATCCGTTGACCGTCGCCGCTGGCCCAGAGGACAGGACCGGCCAGGCGCAGGTTCCACTCCCAGTTGCCGGCCTGGTTGCGATAGTGCTCCACCAAGATCCGGCACAGCTCGGTGGGAGTTCCTGGAGGGCTTTCCAGAATGCACCAGACCAGATCGAAGGGAGAGGTGGCCGCCGGTCCCGTGGAAGGCACGGTGCTTTCGTGGACCAATGTGTCGTCCTGGAGGAACTGGACCCGCACCTGCCGGCCCGAGAATGAGGGCAGCAGCTCCAATCCGCCTGCCCTGGCGCGAAGGAGGAGGCGAGAGGTCTCCCGAGCAGAGGCTCCCGAGTAGCTGGTGAGAGACAGGGTCATGGGCAGACGGCTCTGGATGTCGAACCCCAGGGCCAGGTCCCCTCGCCACAGGTAGGCGTCACCGGGCTGGATGGAGATGCCCTCGTCCTGGCCGTCACCGATCTCCTGGGCCACCAGTTGGCGCTTCTCGTTCCAGAAGACCTGGGTGTCGCCGAGCGCGAAATGGGCGATGCCGTCCATCCAGTAGGGGGTAGCAGGTGGCTTGGGCAGGTTGTCCAGCATCAGCGCGCCGATGTCCCTGCCCAAGTTGCCCGGGTTGTGGCCATTCCGCCGGTTGGAGAGGATCACGATGACGATCTCCTGCTCTGGATAGATGCGCATATAGGTGCGGGCGCCGCGCTGGGCGCCGTCCTTGGCCACCACCGGGGTGCCCTGCTCTGTGCCCACGCTCCAGCCCAGGGCGTAGGCCGTGCAGAACACCGGCGCGGGCACGCTCCACAGCTCGTCCCGGGAGGCCTGGGAGAGGATGGTGCCATCCAGGATCTTCATCCCGAAGCGCACCAGATCGTAGGCCGAGGCCTCCAGGCCGCCCCCCAACACCTTCCAGCTGATGTCGTCCGGGGTCGTCTCCGCGTTGTTGGTGCCGTACAGGCGGGTGCGGTTGGCGTCGCCATCGCTGCGATCCTCCATCTGCAGGGTGGGCAGGTTGAAGGGGGCGGAGAGCTCGTCCTCCACGATGGCGCCGATGCTCTTGCCGGTGGCCCCTTCCAGGGCGGCGCCCAGGACCGTGTAGGCGTGGGTGCTGTATTTGCAGCCGGCCCCCGGCATGTAGACCAGTTGGGTGCCCGGGGTGTTCGGATCGCTGTCCGTGTTCCAGAAAGTCTGGGCCGCGGCCAGGGCTGTGGCGTAGGCCTGGATGGGCACGTTGTAGTCCTCGTAGTGGCCGATGCCCGAACGGTTGCTCAGGAGCTGGCGCAGGGTGTGGGTGTGGTGGGCCGGCAGCGAGGCAATGTAGTCCGCGGTGGGGTCATCCAGGTCGGCGAGGGTTCCCTTCTGGAGCAGCCGCATGGCCAGGACGCCGGCCACGGCCTTGCTCACCGAGGCCAGCCGGTTGAGGGTGCGGGCCGAGTACCAGACGCCGCTGCCCACGTCCTGGTATCCGAAGCCCCGCATGTAGCGGATCACCCCGCCCTGGGCGATGGCCACGCTCATGCCCGGCAGATCGTTCTGGGCCATGTACGCCTGGGCCAAGCTGTCCACCTGGGCCTTCAGGGGCCAGTCCGGCCGGTCGGTGTTCTGGCGCCAGACCCCGGCGTAGCGGTAGCCGCTTCCCGTGGGGTAGATCTCGAAGTCCACCAGACGGTAGCCCAGATCCCGCATGCGGTACCAGCGGTTGCGCCAGCCCGTTTCGGTCATGTCCCGGTACTCCGCCCAGGCTCGACCGTTCCTGTTCTCCACCCAGATCCCGGCGTAGTACTGGACCCCGTTGTGGCGATAGGATTCCACGTCCAGGACCCGGTAGGTGGCCTTGAGTTGGTTGAACTTGTCCGCGAATTCCTGGCTGCTCAGGTTCCGGTACTCCACCCAGGCCAGCCCCTCGGTGTTCTCGACCCAGATCATGGCGTAGCGCAGGCCGCTGGAGGTAGGGTATCCCTCCACATCCACCATGATGTAGCCGTTCTTGCTGTACTCCTGGAACTTGTTCGAGAACTCCTGGCTGGTCAGGTTCCGGAAGGAGGCCCAGGCCAGTCCCTCCCTGTTCTCCACCCAGATCCCCGCGTAGTACCGGGTCCCGCCCAGGGTATAGGCTTCCTGGTCGATGAGGCGATAGCCCTGGTCCCGGTAGCTGACCCACTTGTCATGGAACTGGCTGCTGGTGAGGTTGCGGTGCTCGGCCCAGCCCCGGTTGTCCGTGTTCCTCTGCCAGACGCCGGCCACCCGCTGCTGGCCGTTGACCTCGTCCACCTCGATGTCGATGAGCATGTACTCGTCCTTCATCTGGTTGAACCAATCGCTGAAGGCGCTGCTGGACATGTCTCGTCGGGAGGCCCAGCCGATGGAATCCGGGTCGAAGAGGCTGCTGGGCAGGACGCCGGCCGCTGCCAGGCCGCCGGAAGTCCCCTGGATGCCGTCGCGCGGGCCGGCGGCGTCCGCCGGGCCGGGCTCCTGGGCCAGCGCCAAGGACAAGGATGTGGACATCACGAGGGAGAGGCATAGAAGCAGTGTACACAGGACAGACGCTTTGCCACGGAATGGGGTGTGCATGGTTCTCTCTCCTGGTTGGATACATCGGGCCGGTAGCGGGGTCTGCCTGGAGATCCGCATCTGGAAAAAGGCACTTCAAAAGGTTCGCGATGGCTGCAGCCTATCAGATGCACGCCCGCACCGATAGGGAATGGACCACGGAAGAGAGGTGTCGACGATCACAGCGCCGAGACGGCAGAGAGCGTGCGGGCACCACAGGGTGGCCGGCCCAGGCGAGGACAGCGGATGCCCATACCGGGGTACGCCAACAGCAGATGTCCGCGCCACAGAACTGACGGCAAACTGAAAATTTTTGCCCGTTTGCCCCCCTGCGCGCCCCCATGGTAGAGTTGTAAAGCAGAGAGAAGGTCTTCCTTCGGCCTCCGGACGCACTGGTGGTGGAACCTCTCCACGGCGACATCCACTTCCCGGTCGTGGGACATGTCCACAGCGGAAACATGGTCTCGGCAAAGGTGCTCGCACGACCGTCCCGAATCCCGTGAAGCGCTTTGGGTTTCGTGCCTCTGTCCGAATCTCCGTGGTGGCTGTATCCTGAGCTTCTGAACCGATTTCAGTCGTCCGTATCCGCCCTTTCACACCACAAGGAGGAAGACCATGTTGCCCAGATCCACCCGAGGCCTGTGGTGGGTATCCCTGGTCTTGGTGCTCGGCCTGGTGCTGAGCGCCTGCCAGCAGGCGGCCCCACCGGCAGAACAGCCAGCCCCGGAGGAGGCGGCCGCGCCCCCGGAGGAGGCGGCGCCGGCCGCGGAGGAGGAAGCGGCACCCGCCGAGGCCATCCGGGAGGCCCCCATGTTGCGGGAGAAGGTGCTGGCAGGAGAGCTTCCCCCGCTGGAGGAGCGCATCCCCAAGGAGCCCTACGTGATCCCGGTGTTCGAGAGCATCGGCAAGTACGGCGGGACCTGGCGCCGTTTCGACACGGACAAGAACGGCAACCACCTGGCCATGGCCATGTACGGCCACTCGCCCATCCACTGGGTACGAGATGGCCTGGACAAGCGCCCGGGCCTGGCCAAGGGCTGGGAGTCCAATGAGGACAAGACAGAGTGGATCCTCTACTTCCGGGAGGGGACCAAGTGGTCCGACGGCGAGCCCTTCACCGTGGACGACATCCTCTTCTGGTGGGAGGACATGGCCCTGAATCCGGACTTCCCGGAGAGCCCCCCGGATTGGATGATCGCGGGCGGCAAAACCGCGGAGCTGGAGAAGATCGACGACTACACCTTGAAGTTCACGTTCGCCGCGCCGGCCCCCCTCTTCCCCGACCGGCTGGCCATGTGGCCCAACAGCGGAGTGCCGGATCGGAGCGAGACCTTCGTGGTGCCCAAACACTACCTGATGCAGTTCCACCCCAAGTACTCGGACGAGTACGACACCTACGAGGTCTTCGACGAGAAGCGGCTCTGGCAGATCAACCCGGAGCGGCCGGTCCTGAACGCGTGGATGCCCGTCCTCTACGAACCGGGCACCCGGATGATCCTGGAGCGAAACCCCTACTACTACGCGGTGGATCCGGAGGGGAACCAGCTTCCCTACTGGGACCGGGTGGAGGTGACCTTCGTGGAGGACCTGGAGGTCTCCAAGCTGAAGGTGATCAACGGCGAGCAGGCCTTCTGTGGCCGGCCCTGCAAGTACCAGCCCCTCAGCGAGCTCTCGGTCTTCAAGGATGCGGAGGAGCGGGCCAACCTGAACGTCATGCTCTGGGACGGCGGTTCCGGCACCGGCTCCCTGGTCTACCCCAACTACACCCACCCGGACCCGGAGAAGCGGGCCGTCTACCAGGACAAGCGCTTCCGCCGGGCCCTCTCCCACGCCATCGACCGGGACAAGATCCAGAAGGTGGTCTACTTCGGCACCGGCTTCAAGACCACCGGCACCATGAGCCCCAAGGCCATCGAGTACAACCGCACCGAGGAGGGACGGCGGCTCTTCGAACAGTGGCGGGACCTGGCCGTGGAGTACGATCCCGAAAAGGCCAAGGCCCTGCTGGACGAGGCCGGGGTGGTGGACCAGGACGGCGATGGCTGGCGGGATCTGCCCAGCGGCAAGGAGTTGGTCCTCCGGATCGACATCTCGGCCAATGCCTCCCGAGAACACACCCTGACCGACGAGATCATCAAGGAGAACTGGGAGGCCGTGGGGCTGAAGACCATCATCAACCCGGTACCCAGTGAACAGATCACGGTCATGCAGGAGGGCAACCAGATCGACATCCGGGGCGGCTGGGAGGTGGGCGACGGCCCGAACCACCTGGTCTATCCCCAGTGGGTGGTCCCCATCGGCAACCACCGCTGGGCCCCTCTCTACGGCGCCTGGTACGCGACCCTGGGCACCCCCAAGGAGGGCACGGAGCTGGACAAGGACCCCATGGACCGGAACCCGCCTCGGGAGGAGCCGCCGCCGGACAACCCCGTGACTCGGCTATGGGCCATCTACGACCAGGCCAAGATCGAGCCGGATGACGAGAAACGGGAGCAGCTCGTCTTCGAGATCATGAAGGTGCACATCGAGGAAGGCCCCTTCTTCATCGGCACCGTGGCCAACATCCCCACCATCGTGGTGGCCCAGAGGAACGTGGGCAACGTGCCCACCACCCGGGAACAGCTCGGCACCGGAGGCTTCACCAACCCCTGGATCATGGTCTACTTCGGTGCGGTCTTCCCCGAGCAGTTCTACTACAAGGACATGGAGTAGTCCCCTGCTCCCCTGGCACCGCGTGGCCCGCAGCAGAGCCGGAGGCGCCACGCGGTGCCTTTTTCCAGAGGTGTGGAGGAGGGCCTATGCTGGCCTACATCGCGCGCCGCCTGATCTACATGGTGTCCACCCTGATCCTCATCTCCATCGTGGGCTTCGGCATCATCAACCTGCCCCCGGGAACCTACCTGGACGTCTACATCGCCCAACGGCAGATCCAGGGCACCAGCACCGCGGAGAGCGAGATCGAGGCCCTGCGGAAACGGTTCGCCCTGGATCAGCCCCTCCACGTCCAGTACTGGAAGTGGGCCACCGGCTTTGTCCGGGGCGACTTCGGCCGCTCCTTCCAGTACAACCGAGAGGTGAAGGACCTGATCTGGGAACGGCTGGGCTACACCATCCTCATCTCCGTGGCCACCCTGCTCTTCACCTGGGCCATTGCCATTCCCCTGGGTGTCTACGCCGCGACCCACCAGTACCAGATCGGCGACAACCTGGCCGCGGTGGTGGGCATGGCCGGCCTCTCCATCCCCAACTTCATGCTGGCCCTGGTGCTCATGGTCATCGCCCAGCGCTACTTCGGCCAGTCCGTGGGCGGTCTCTTCTCCAACGAATACATCGACGCGCCCTGGAACCTGGCCAAGCTCTGGGACCTCCTCAAACATCTCTGGCTCCCAGTGGTGGTGGTGGGGACCTCGGGGACGGCCGGGCTCATGCGCATGATGCGGGGCAACCTGCTGGACGTGCTCAACATGCAGTATGTCCAGGCGGCTCGGGCCCGGGGCCTGCCGGAGTACGCGGTGATCTGGAAACACGCGGTGCGCAACGCCATCCATCCCCTCATCATGCTCCTGGGCATGAGCCTGCCCTCCATCATCTCCGGCTCCCTGGTGGTCAGCGTGGTCCTGAGCCTGCCCACCACCGGCCCGCTCTACTTCGAGGCCCTGCGCAACCAGGACATGTTCCTGGCCGGGACCTTCCTCATGTTCCTCTCCACCGCCTTGGTGGTGGGGAACTTCCTGGCCGACCTGCTCCTGGCCTGGATCGATCCTCGCATCCGCTACGAGTGAGGAGGACCGATCGCCATGGCTCAAACGCCCCGACAGAGGCTCTACACCGGCGAGGAGCTGGCCCTGGAGGCGTCGGCCCCCGTGGCCACGGTGGTGGCCACGGACGTGGGCCGCTGGTCCATCTGGTACCTGATCTGGCGCCGCTTCCTCCGCAACCGGCTGGCCGTGGCCAGTGTGGTCGTGCTGGGGATCCTGTACGTGCTGGTCATCTTCGCGGACTTCTTCACCCCATACGACCACCTGACAGTGAACGAGGACTTCGTCCTCCGCCCCCCACAGCGGCTGCGCTGGATCGATCCGGAGGGAAACTTCCGCTGGCGCCCCTTTGTCTACGGCACCCAGACCGTCCTGGACACGGAGAACCTGCTCTGGATCCACGAGGACGACCCCAGCCAGATCTACCCGGTCTACTTCTTCGTCCGGGGCCGCCCCTACAAGATCTTGGGGCTGTTCGAGACGGACATCCACCTCTACGGCGTGGAGGAGCCGGGCACCGTCTTCCTCCTGGGCACGGATCGTCTGGGCCGGGACATGGTGGCCCGGATCCTCTTCGGAGGGCGGGTCTCCCTCTCCGTGGGCCTGGTGGGGGTCACCCTGACCATCCTCCTGGGCTCGATCCTGGGCACCATCTCCGGCTACTTCGGGGGCATCGTGGACATGGTCATGCAGCGGGTGGTGGAGCTGCTCATGTCCTTCCCGGATGTGGCCCTGTGGGCGGCCCTGGCCGCCGCGCTGCCCCCAGATTGGTCCACGGTGAAACGGTTCCTGGCCATCTCCGTCATCCTCTCCCTCATCGGCTGGACCAGCCTGGCCCGCCAGGTCCGGGCCAAGGTCCTGGCCTACCGGGAGATGGACTACACCGCCGCGGCCAAGGCCGCGGGCGCGTCCCACACCCGGATCATCCTGGTCCACATGTTGCCCAATGCGCTGAGCCACATCATTGTGGTGGCCACCCTGGCCATCCCGGGCATGATCCTGGCCGAGACCGCGCTGAGCTTTCTGGGCCTGGGCATCCTGCCCCCCGCGGTGAGCTGGGGCACCCTGCTCCAGGATGCGCAGACGGTCAGCGTGGTGGTGAAACACCCCTGGATCATGATCCCGGGGGCTTTCGTCATCCTGGCCGTCCTCTGCTACAACTTCATCGGCGACGGCATCCGGGACGCGGTGGACCCCTACGCCATCTGACCCGGCCCAACCCGGTGTCCCTCCAGGACCTCTGACCCCAGGATCCGACCATGGACCCTTCGAACGACCCCATCCTCCGCATTCGAGACCTGCACGTCCACTTCCACACCGAGGCCGGGGTGATCCGGGCCCTCTCGGGCGTGGACGTGGACGTGGGACGAGGCCAGGTGGTGGGGCTGGTGGGGGAGAGCGGCTGTGGCAAGAGCGTCACCGCCCAGTGCGTCATGCACATCCTGCCCAAGCCCGGCCGCATCGTCCAGGGCGAGATCGTCTACTACCGCTCCAAGGCCTGTGACCACAGCTCGACCCAGGTGGAAGAGGTCCCCATCACCGGGCTGGATCCCCGGGGCAAGGCCATGCGGGACATCCGGGGCAACGAGATCGCCATGATCTTCCAGGAGCCCATGACCTCCCTGGACCTCCTCTACACCGTGGGGGACCACCTGTTGGAGGCCATCACCCTCCACCAGCAGGTGGACCGACGGGAGGGCCGCGAGATCGGCGTGGAGGCTCTGCGCAAGGTCCGCCTGCCCGAGCCCGAGCGGATCTTCGACAGCTACCCCCACCAACTCAGCGGCGGCATGCGCCAGCGGGTGATGATCGCCGTCGCCCTGAGCTGCAACCCGGCCCTGCTCATCGCGGACGAGCCCACCACCGCGCTGGACGTGACCACCCAAGCCCAGATCCTGGACCTGATGCAGGAGCTGCAGCAGGAGACGGGCATGAGCATCATCTTCATCACCCACGACCTGGGGGTGGTGGCCGAGATGTGCCACCAGGTGGCGGTCATGTACCTGGGCAAGGTGGTGGAACGGGCGGAGGTGGAGGCCATCTTCTACGATCCTCGACACCCCTACACCAAGAGCCTGCTCCGCTCCATCCCCCGGCTGGAGAAGCGCAAACAACGGCGATTGGCCGTCATCCGGGGCAACGTGCCGGATCCATCGGTCATGCCGCCGGGATGCCCTTTCCACCCCCGCTGTCCAGAGTTCATCCCCGGCGTCTGCGATAGGGTGGACCCCCCCATGGTCTCCCTGGACGACGGCCGGGAAGTACGGTGTGTCCTGTTCGCAGATCCCCCACCCCAACCCGCGATGGCCCATGGCCCGGAGGTCCAGCCATGAGCATGCCCTCGTCCATCCCCACGCCCTCTGCCCCGCCTGCCACCCACGGAGAACGCCCGGTGCTGCTGGAGGTGCAGGATCTGAAGATGCACTTCCCCATCCGCAAGGGCTTTCTGCGCCGAACCATGGGCCACGTGAAGGCCGTGGACGGGGTCTCCTTTGCCGTGCCTCGGGGGGATACCTTTGGGCTGGTGGGGGAGAGCGGCTGCGGCAAGAGCACCACCGGACGCTGCATCGTCCGCCTGCTGGATCCCACCGGCGGCCAGATCATCTACCACGACGCCCAGGATGGTCCGGTCCACATCGAGGCGCTGGGCGCGGAGCAGATGCGCAAATACCGGCGCAACCTCCAGATCGTCTTCCAGGATCCCTACTCCAGCCTGAATCCCCGGCTCACCCTGAAGCAGATCGTGGGCGAGCCCCTGGTGATCAATCGGGTCTGCCGGGGCCAGGAACTGGAGGACCGGGTGGCGGAGCTGCTCCGGGCCGTGGGCCTGAGCCCCGAACACATGAACCGCTATCCCCACGCGTTCAGCGGAGGCCAGCGCCAGCGCATCAGCCTGGCCCGGGCCCTGGCCCTGAACCCAGAGTTCATCGTGGCCGATGAACCCGTCTCCGCGCTGGACGTCTCGGTCCAGGCCCAGGTGCTGAACCTGATGGAGGACCTCCAGGAGCAGTTCCAGCTCACCTACCTCTTCATCGCCCACAACATGAGCGTCATCCGCTGGATGTGCCACCACGTGGCCGTCATGTACGTGGGCAAGCTGGTGGAGACGGCCGAGACCGAGGAGCTCTTCGCCCAACCCCGCCACCCCTACACCGAGGCCCTGCTCTCCGCGATCCCCAAGCCAGACCCTCGGGTGAAGCGGGAGCGGATCGTCCTGGAAGGGGATGTGCCCAGCCCGGCCAGCCCACCCTCGGGGTGCTATTTCCATCCCCGTTGCCCCTATGCCGAACCCCGCTGCGCCCAGGAGGAACCCCCGTTGCGGGAGATCACGCCCGGCCACTTCGTCAGCTGCCACCTCGCGGAGAAGCTGTCCCTCCGAGGAGTGAGCTAGAGAACCCATGGGCGTCCACACCATCCTCTGGGAAGGGCACTTCACGCCCGAGGACAAGGCCCGCAGCGACTACGCGTACATCCCCCTGGATCTCCCGGCCCCGGCCCAACGGCTCACCGTGCGCTACACGTACGCCGACGCCGCGCGGGCAGAGGGAGGGAATGCAGGCCCCCCGAGCAGCGTGGTGGACATCGGCCTCTTCGACCCCCGAGGAACGGCGTTCCCTGAGGGTCCAGGTTTTCGAGGATGGAGCGGATCCGCGCGGCGGGAGTTCACCGTGGGCGTGGAGACGGCCACCCCGGGCTATCTCCCAGGCCCCCTGCCGCCGGGGCGCTATCACGTGATCCTGGGCCTCTATCGGATCCACCCAGCAGGGGTGGACGTCCGCATCCAGGTGACTGTCGAGCCCGCGGCTGGGGACGGTGCCGGTCGGAGCTGCAGAGAGGCCTGGGTCTCGGCCGCCCCTCTTGACTACACGAAAAGCCCTGCCCAAAGCCCGGGACAATGGCTCCGGGGGGATCTCCACACCCATACCTGGCACAGCGACGCAGAGGCACCGCCGGCACAGCTCCTCCAGGAGGCCCAGGCCCTGGGCCTCCACTTCCTGGCCGTCACCGACCACAATACGGTCAGCCACCACCGGGAGCTGGCCCAACTGGCCCACCAAGGCCTCGTCCTCATCCCCGGCCAGGAGGTGACCACCTACTACGGCCACATGAACGTGTGGGGCGCAGCCCGCTGGTGCGACTTCCGCTGCCGCACGCCCCAGGAGATGGCCCAGGTCATCGCCCAGGCCCACCAGGCCGGGGGCCTCTGCTCCTTGAACCACCCCAAGCCCGGCGGTCCCCCATGGGAGTACGGCTTCCACCTGCCCGTGGACGCCATGGAGGTCTGGCACACCCCCTGGCCCTTTGGAAATCCCCAGATCCTGGCCACCTGGGACCAACTCCTGGGTCAGGGGCGGCGGCTGCCGGGTGTAGGCGGCAGCGACTACCACTGTCGGCTGCCCAGCTACGCAGGGATCCGCCACCTGGCCATGCCCACCACCTGGGTGTGGACCGCGGATCCCACCCCCCAAGGGATCCTGGCCGCCATCCGCCAGGGCCGTGTATGCATCAGCGCTGGACCCACCGGCCCCCGGCTGGAGCTGGAGGCCACCACGCCCACCGGGCCGGTCCCCATGGGGGGCACGGTACCCCAGGCCCCGGGCAGACTCCCCCTGACCGTGCGGGTCCTGGCCGGGGTGGGCTTCGAGCTCCGCCTGGTCGCGGACGGAGAGGTGGTCTTTCGTCATCCCATCACCCGGGAGGGCGAGACCGTGCGTCCCATCGTACCGGTACGGCGCTACGTGCGGGCAGAGTTGGTAGGGGAGATGCCGGCCCGGCTCCTTCCCAAGGGTGCACCACCAGACCTGGATCGGCGAGCGTGGCGCTGGGCCCTGAGCAATCCGATCTACCTGGCAGGGACTTGATGGGGGACAAGCGGGAGACTCGACGAATGGGCGGCGCTTCCGAGAGGGGACGCTTCGTCGCGTGGGAATCGGTCGTCCAGAGGGTTGCGGTGGGCGCCGTTTGGGCGACGGATCGCTCCTCGCAGCGGGTCGAGATATTTGGAACACCGGGCCATGAAGTGTTCCTTGCGACGCCGCGGCAGGCATGCTATATTTGTGACGCAAGGATGTCATATAGCCCACATTCCGCAGTTACAAGGGGCCGGTGTAGTATTTTTCTACGGCCGGACCCAGAAGACGAAGGATGTGGCGATGCAAGTCGGTCAAATTGGTCACACGGCATGCAGCGGACAGCGGCTTGCGCCGCTCGAATTCACGGGCG
>JALSIX010000101.1 GCA_026989655.1 Caldilineaceae bacterium | reverse complement strand
TGATCCTGTTGGGAAGCTGGTGGCTGGGCCGGCTGCTGGTGGGCCTGGACGGGCGGCGGATCCTCCAGGAACAGGGATGGATCCTCTTCCTGGTGGTGCCAGGTCTTCTCTTCAGCCTGTACCACCTGGTCACCAGCCGGCCCTTCCAGGGCCGGGATGTGGCCTCGCTGGGGGAGACCGTGCGCTTCTTCCTGGCGCTGATCACGGTGGCGGCCCTCCTCTACCTGGCCTGGCGGGCCCTCCAACGGCTGGGCGGCCAGGGCCCCCGGCTGATCGGGCTGGGGGTCATCGGCATCCTGGCCGTGCTGACCGTGCGCCATGCGATCCTGCTCACCTACGTGAACTACGACATGGCCACCGAGTACCTGGTCTATGCCCACGGCGGTCCAGACGTGAAGCGGGCCATCGCGGAGATCGAGCGCATCAGCCAGCAGACGGTGGGGGACCGCATGATCCAGGTGGCCTACGACGACGACACCGCCTGGCCCATGACCTGGTACATGGTCTTCTTCCCCAACAGCCGCTACTACGGCGCAAACCCTACCCCCGACGTGATGAAGCTGCCAGTGGTCCTGGTGGGCAGCAAGAACTACGCCAAGGCAGAGCCCTTCCTGGCCCGGGACTACGTCTACCGGACCTATCGCCTCATCTGGTGGCCGGAGGAGAGCTACCGTGGCCTTTCCCTGGGCCAGATCGTGGACGCCTTCCGCGACCCGGTCCGCCGTTCTCGCCTGTGGCAGATCTGGTTCTATCGGCAACACCCGGACCGCAGGGTGAACGAGTGGCCCCATCGACACGAGTTCCGCATGTATGTACGCCGAGATCTGGCCGAGATCGTGTGGGACCTGAACGTGACCCCCACCCCGGTGGAGGGCCTCCAGGAGATGAGCTACCCCCGCCTGGAGATCACCGCCACCCAGGTGTACGCAGGAACCTACGCGGGCCTGCCCTTGGTGCAGCCCCGGGCAGTGGCCGTGGCCCCGGACGGCACCCGCTACATCGCGGACACCGGCAACAACCGCGTCGTGGTCCTGGCCCCGGACGGCACCCTGATCCGAACTTTCGGCAGCACCTGTTTCCTCTCCGACGGGGCCGCAGGCGGATGTGTGGACCCCGACGGCACCGGTCCCCTGGAGATGGGGGATGGCCAGTTCCGCGAGCCCTGGGGCATCGCGGTGGCCCCGGACGGCACGGTCTTCGTGGCCGATACCTGGAACGGCCGCATCCAGGTCTTCGATGCCCAGGGCAACTTCCTCCGCAAATGGGGCCTCTTCGCCATCGCGGAGGGCGACAGCCCGGATCCCTACTGGCTCTTCGGCCCCCGAGGGCTCGCGGTGACCCCGAACAACACCCTGTTGGTCGCGGATACGGGCAACAAGCGCATCCTGGAATACCGCCTCGACGGGGCCTTCGTGCGCCAGGTGGGAGGCCCCGGCGTGGTGTTGGGCCGCTTCGACGAACCCGTGGACGTGGCCGTGGACCCGGGCAACGGCCGGATCTACGTGGCCGACATCTGGAACCGCCGCATCCAGGTGCTGTCGCCCGAGCTGGTCCCCCTGGAGGAGTGGCCCGTGCCCAGCTGGCGGAGCCAGGACATCTTCGACAAGGCCTATGTGGCCGTGGACAGCCAGGGCACGGTCTACGCGTCGGATCCTCAACTGGCCCAGATCTTCGTCTTCCGGCCCGACGGCAGCCTCCAAGGCGCATTCGGCGAGTACGGAGCGGACCTGGGCCGCCTGGCCAAACCCAATGGGTTGGCGGTGGACCCCACGGACGACCACCTGCTGGTGGCGGATGCGGACAACAACCGGATCCTGGTCTTCCCGCCGGTGCGGTAGCCCCCCTGCTGGAGGACAGTGCTCGGATGGGCAAGCTCCGAGACGGCGTCCCTTCCCGCGACCTCTCCTCGTGGGAAGCGCTCCTGTACCCGCTGGCCGTGGCCGCGGTGGGAGCTGTGGTGTGGTCCCTCCGTCAGCCGACCCAGAAGGCCCTGCCCGACAGCGGCCTCTGGGTGGCCCTCCTGGTCACCGCCCTGGCCGCGGGATTCCTCAGGGCCCGGCTGGAGCGGCAGATGCCCGAATGGTCGCCCTGGCCTCGCGTGGCCCTGTTTCCCCCACTGGGACGGCGGGCGGTCGGACTGCTCTGCGTAGGCCTGGGCCTGCTCCTGGGCCTGTGGGTGGTGGGCCGGCTGTGGCCGGACTACCGCCAATGGCAGGGCACCCCTTGGCTCTGGCTGGGTGCCCTAACCCTGATGGCCCTGGGAGGCTGGCTGGTGGGTGCCCTGGGGAGGCCGGGCCACGACTACGGACCCGAGGTAGCCCGGCGTCGACCCCGAAATCCCTCGGCGATCCTGCCCCCCTGGGCCGAGGGGCTCCTGGTGCTCCTGATCCTGGCCCTGGGGATGGGGGTGCGGCTGTATCGACTGGACCAGATCCCGCCGGCCATCTACGTGGACGAGACGAACGCCTCTCTGGACGCGCTCTACATCCTGGAAGGACGGGCGGACTCGCCCTTCGGCACCGGCTGGTACGAGACCCCCAACGGCTACATCTACTACATGGCCGGCCTCTACCGCCTCTTCGGGGCCCGCTATGAGACCCTGAAGGCGGCCTCCCTCATCCCGGCCCTCCTCACCCTGCCGGCCCTGTACCTGTTGGCCCGGTATCTGTTCGGCGTGCCCGGTGGCCTGGCCTCCCTCTTCTTTCTGGCCGTGAGCCGCTGGCACATGACCATGAGCCGTTGGGGGTGGAACGAGCTCATGCCCCCTCTCTTCCAGGTCCTGGGCACATGGTTGCTGATCCGAGGTCTGCGGGAACGGCGGGCCCGAGACTACGCGTGGGGTGGGCTGATCACCGGACTCACCCTCTACACCTACCTGAGCAGCCGTCTGGCCATCGCCACCATCGGTCTCCTGGCCCTCTACTGGCTGGGGACCGATCCCCAGGGCCCCTGGGCAAGCTGGAAGCGCCACTGGCGGGGCCTCGTCCTCTTCGGCATGGCTGCCCTGGTGGCCGCGGCCCCCATCGGCGTCACCTACATCACGGATCCCTTCACCTTCGTCAACCGGGCCGCGGAGATCAACGTCTTCAACGACGTGGAGCGAGAGGGGTCCTGGCGCCCCCTGTGGATGAACATCTGGCGCCACGTGCAGTTCTTCTACCAGGAGGGCGACCCCACAGGGCGCCAGAACCTGCCCGGCGAACCCCAGGTGGATCCGGTGACCGCCACCCTGTTGGCCGTAGGGCTCGCCCACGGGCTCTTCCGCCTGCGGGATCGCCGGCGTGGACTCCTGTGGATGTGGTTGGCCATCGCCATGGCCGGCGGCTACCTGAGCGAGTACCGGATCGACTCGCCCAACGCCTATCGCACCTTGAACGCGGTGCCCGCGGTGGCCATGCTCGCGGGGGAAACCCTGGTGACCCTGGCCTGGAGTGTGGGCCGGGCCTTCCATGCCCTCCCACGGATGGGCGGCTCGGGTGCCGTGTCCAGGGGAGCTGGGTGGGCCGTGGCCGGTCTTCTGCTGGCCCTGGCAGGGAGCTGGGAGATCCGTACCTACTTCGGCCCCCAGGCCCAGGACCTGCGGGTGCAGAACAGCTTCAACCAGACGGAGACCCGGGTGGCCAACGAGGTGGTGGCCGCCCTGGAGCAGGGCACCGCGGTCTACCTGTCCCCTCGGTTCTACCACTTCTCGCCCCTGCGCTTCCTGGTCTACGGCGCGGTACGAGACCGATGGCCCGTCAATCCGCTGGACAGGCCGCCGTTCTTCCTGGCCCGCCCCGAGGTGGACCTCCCCCTTCCTCCCCCAGGGGGCGACGTGCTGCTCCTGTTGGACCTGCACTACCAGGGGGTAATGGACTACTTCCGGGCCTTCTATCCCGGCCTCCAGGTGGAACGGGAGATCGGCCCCGGAGGGGTTCCCCTGTACCTGCGGGTGCGGATCCCGGGGGAGGATCTGGTGGCCATCCAGGGGCTTCGCCGCCAGGTGACCCTGGCCGACGGCACCGTGTTGGAGGACCGGGTACCAGGGCCGGAGGTGGCCGTCTCCCGGGAAGGGGTGGCCCGGGTTGTGCTGGCGGGGAGCCTGCGGATACCGACCAGCGGTCTGTACGACCTCCAGGTGGAGCCGCCGGCCGCGACCCTGTCGGTGGACAGCCGTCCCTGGGACGGTCCTCGGTATCTGGGGCGGGGCCTCCACCGGCTCCGGCTCGTGTGGGACATGCCTCCCCGGGGAGGCAAGGTGCGACTCCTGTGGCGCCTGCCCGGCCCGAACTCGCCGGGATGGGATCCGGTGCCCCCGGCCGCGGTCTTCGTGGTGGAGCCCCCGGACCAAGGCCTCCTGGGCCGCTACTACGCCAGCGAGAACTGGTCCGGAGAGCCGATCTTCTCCCAGGTGACGCCCTTCCTGCTCCTCTCCTGGCCCCCGGAAGAGCCCCTCTCGCATCCCTTCAGCGCCACTTTTCGGGGATGGCTCCGGATCCCGGTTCCCGGGACGTACCGGTTTCGCCTGGACGCAGACGATGGCGTGCGCCTGATCCTGGACGGGCGGATCCTGGGGGAGGCCCTGGTGCCCGATCGCCCGAACCAGGTGGTGGTCACGGTCCCTCTGGACCCCGGCGAGCATTCCCTCCAGATCGACTATTTCCAGCGAGGTGGCGGCAGCGCGCTGGAGTTCTTCTGGCAGCCGCCCGGGGAGCCGGAGAGACCGGTACCGCCCCAGGTGCTGCGCCCGGAGTGAAGCGCGCGGCAAACGCGCCTGTCAGAGTCGCCGCCAGCGCTGGCCGTCTCGGGCCAGGAGACGGCCGGCCTCCGCAGGGCCCCAGGTGCCGGCCCGGTAGGTGGGCAGGCGGAAGGAGAGGCCGGAGCGCCGGGCCTCCTCTTCCTCCAGGCGCCACCCCTCCAGGATCCGGGTGACGCGGTCCCAGGCCACCTCCACCTCGTCCCGCCGGGTGAACAGGGTGCTGTCTCCCCGTACCACATCCAGGAGCAGACGCTGGTACGCGTCCGGAGGGGCCACACCGAAGCTGCTCCCATAGAGAAATTCCATGTGCACCGGCTGGATCTGGACCGAGGGCCCCGGACGCTTGGCGCTGATCTCCAGGCTGATGCCCTCGTCGGGCTGGATACGCATGGAGAGGACGTTCCGTTGAGGGCGCTGGGAGAGATGGGGATCGCTCTGGAAGAGCAGGTGGGGCGCCCGTCGGAAGTAGATGGCGATCTCGGAGATCTTGCGGGGCAGGGCTTTGCCCGTGCGCAGGTAGAAGGGCACACCGCTCCAGCGCCAGTTGTCGATCTCCACCTTCCAGGCCACGAAGGTCTCGGTGGTGGAATCGGGACGAACTCCGGGCTCGTCCAGGTAGTCCGGGACCTCGACCCCGTCGATGTTGCCGGCCGCGTACTGGGCCCGGACCGTGTAGCGGGGCACCTCCTCGGGGCGGAGGGGACGGATGCTGCGCAACAGGTTCACCTTCTGGTTCCGCACCGCGTCCGCGTCGAAGGCCACCGGGGGCTCCATCGCGGTCAAGGCCACCAGTTGGAGCATGTGGTTCTGCACCATGTCCCGCAGCGCGCCGGCCCGGTCGTAGTAGCCTCCTCTCCCCTCCACGCCGATGCTCTCGGCCACGGTGATCTGCACGTGGTCCACGTAGTTGCGGTTCCAGATGGGCTCGAAGATGCCGTTGGCAAAGCGGAAGACCAGGATGTTCTGGACCGTCTCCTTGCCCAGGTAGTGGTCGATGCGGTAGATCTGGTCCTCCTGGAAGATGGCCAACAGATGATCGTTGAGGGCCTGGGCGCTGGCCAGATCGTGGCCGAAGGGCTTTTCCACCACCAGACGGGTCCAGCTGGTTGGCCGGGTCGGCCGGGCCAATTTCACCTGGCCCAGGTGGGTGGCAATGGACTCGTAGACGTCCGGCGGGGTGGCCAGGTAGAACAGGCGGTTGTGGGCCGTGTCCAGCCGTTCCTCCAGGGCCTGGATCTGGCCGGCCAGGCGGCGGAAGTCCTCCGGGTCCGTGTAGCTGCCCCGGATGTAGAAGAGATGCTGGCTGAAGGTCTCCCACACCTGGGGATCGAACTCCACGTCCGCAAAGCGCTCCACTCCCTCCTGGGCCCGTTCCCGGAAGGAGACGTCGTCGTAGTCGGAGCGGGCATAGCCCAACACCGTGAAGTTCGGGGGCAGGAGCCCCTGGTAGATCAGCTTGTAGAGGGCGGGCAGGAGCTTGCGCCGGGCCAGGTCTCCGGACGCGCCGAAGATCACCATGAGGGCCGGGGTGGTGGTCCGCAGAGCGGCGTGGGCCTCGGGGGCCCCTTCCAGGACCACGCTCCCGGTGGGCATGGGGGTGTAGGCGGGCATGGGGCGGCGGGCAGGTGTCATGGAGCACCCTCCGGACGAGGGTAGGCCATGACCGGCGCCACCACCTTGATGGCCACCGGCTGGCCCTGGGCAAAGGGATAGGCCGGGCCCAGGCGCACGTCCACCGTTCGACCGGTGGACAGGTCCACCCGGACCAACTGATCGTGGCCGAAGAAGAGCTGGTCCCGAACCCGGTGGACTTGGGGCCCCGGTGGGGCCGGGTGGATGGCCAGGTTCTCGGGGCGGATCATCACGTCCACGGGGCCGTGGGCAGGCACCAGGAGCTCCACGGTGCCCAGCTCGCACTCTGCGGTGCGGCCGTGGGCCTGGCCGGGCAGGAAGTTGGCCTCGCCGATGAACGCGGCCACCTCCCGGCTGATGGGCTGACGGTAGAGGGCCTGGGGCACGTCCACCTGGTGGATGCGCCCGTTGAGCATCACGGCCACCCGGTCCACCAGGCTCAGGGCCTCCTCCTGGTCGTGGGTGACGAAGACCGCGGTGGCCCGGGCCTGTTTGAGGATGGCCCGGACCTCCGCCCGCACCCGGACCCGCAGGCCCGCGTCCAGGTTGCTGAAGGGCTCGTCCAGCAGGATCAGGGCCGGATTGGGGGCCAGGGCCCGAGCCAGGGCGACCCGTTGTTGTTGGCCGCCGCTGAGCTCGTGGGGCATCCGCTGGGCCAGCGCGGTCAGGCCCACCAGCTCCAGGACCTCGCGGATCCGCTGTTGCCGGGCGGGCTCGTCCAGGTGGCGGATGCCGAAGCCCACGTTGTGCCAGACGCTCAGATGGGGGAAGAGCGCGTATTCCTGGAAGACCATGCCCACCCGGCGTCGTTCCGGGGGCAGGTGCAGGTGGGGGCCGGCCACCGGGTGGCCGCCGATCTCGATGATCCCCGCGTCCACCACCTCGAACCCCGCGATCAGGCGCAGGGTGGTGGTCTTGCCACATCCACTGGGCCCCAGGAGGGCCAGGAGCTCCCCGGAACGGACCTCCAGGTCCACACCGTTGGCAGCCCCGACCTGGCCGAAGTACTTCACCACCCCCTCCAGGCGGAGGCCCAGGCTCTGGCGATCTGGGCTGCTCGAGGGAGGGGTGGGCCTTCGGCGCGGGGCCGGTTCCAGGGAGGGCGTGGAGGACGTCGGCAGGGCAGCAGCGGTCTGTGGGCTCATCTCGGGGCTCATCTCAGCTCGTCGCCTCCCGTCCCAGGATCAGGAAGATGCTGGACGCGGAGGCCACCAGCAGGATCAGGGCCGGTGCGGCGGCCCGGGCGAAGAAGGCCTCGTCCGTGGCCGACCAGATCTGGGTGGCCAGGGTGTGGAAGCCGATGGGGCTCAGGAGCAGGGTGGCCGGCAGCTCCTTCATGGTGGTCAGAAAGACCAGGGCCGCGCCGGTCACCAGGCCAGGCCGCATCAGGGGCAGGGTGATCCGCAGGAAGGCCTCCCGGGGCCCCATGCCCAGGCTGCGGGCAGCCTCCTCCAGGCGGGGGTTGAACTGCAGCAGACTGGTCTGGATACTGCCCAAGGCCTGGGGCAAAAAGCGGACCGCGTAGGCAAAGATCAACATGGCCAGGGTCTGGTAGAGGCCGGGGAGGAAGTTCGCGCCGAAGAAGACCAAGCTGAGGGCGATGACGATGCCGGGCAGGCCATACCCCAGGTAGGCTGCCCGGGAGACCAGATCGCTCCACGTTCCCGGGAAGCGCACGCTGTAGTAGGCCACCGGAATGGCCAGGAGCACCGTGAGCCCGGCTGCCAGGCCGCTGGCCCAGAGGCTGTTCAGGGTGGCCTGCCAGACCGACAACAAGGACTCCCCGGCCAAGAGCCCCCGGACCAGCCAGAACGCGATGACCCCCGCGGGCATGAGCAACGCGGCGAAGACCACCAGGCCACACAGTGCCAGGGCCGGCAAGGTCCAGGGGCCCAGGGCCTGGAGGGGGCGGGACCTCGTCACCCCGGTGCCGCTCCGGTAGTAGCGGCCATGCCCCCGGGTACGGCGCTCCACGGCCAGGAGGAGCACCGTGATGCCCACCAGGACCAGGGAGAGGACCGCGGCCAGGCTGCGATCGAAGCTGCTCAGGTACTGGATGTAGATGGCCCGGGTGAACGTGTTGTAGCGGAGGAGGGTCACCGCGCCGAAATCGCTCAGGGTGTAGAGGATCACCAGGAGCGCCCCCGCGGTGATGGCCGGCCGCAGGTTGGGGATCGTCACCTTGCGGAAGACCTCCAGGTGGGCATAGCCCAGGCTGCGGGCGGCCTCCTCGATGGCAGGATCCATCCGTTGCAGGCCGGCACGGACGCTCAGGTACATGTAGGGATAGGTGAAGAGGGTCAAGGCCCAGAGGGCGCCGGGGAAGCCGTAGATGGAGGGCAGTCGCTCCACGCCCAGGGGCGCCAGGATGGACTGGAACATCCCCTTAGGGCCCATCATGCCCACCAGGGTGAAGGCCCCCACATAGCTGGGAATGGCCAAGGGCATGGCGATGAGGACGGTCCACACCCGGCGGCCAGGCAGGTCCGTACGGACCGTGAGCCAGGCCAGGGGCAGGGCCACCAGGCTGGACACCAGGGTCACGCCCAGGGCCAGGGCGATGCTGTTCCAGACGATGCGGAGGGTCCGGCCCCGCAGGAGCATGGCCGCCACGTCCTCCACGCCCACGCCCAAGGTCCGAAAGACCAGGTAGGCCAGGGGGAGGAGGGTGAAGAGCGCGACCGACACGGCCAGGCCGGCCAGGGGCAAGGGAGCCCGTCGGACGGGGCGGGCCCCCGGTCGGCTCGGGGTGGGAAACCCGGGAAGGGTATGGACACGCACAGGCCAGAGCCGTTGGCCCGCGTCCAGGATGCGTTCGCGATTCACGATATCCGGCAATCGGTCGACACCGATTTGGCTTCCCGAAGACGGCGAAACAGGCTGGCTTCACAACATGTATTACCATAACACAGCTATCGGTTTCGATCAAGGAAGGGATTCCCCCGTTTTTCGGCAAACACCTGCCTGGACCCAGGGCACCGGATCAAAGGGATTCAACTCAATCGTTAAACAAGGTGAAATGCGGTTTCGTTGGGCTCCTATGGGGCCTCGGGGCAGGGGAGGATCTGCTGGAGAAGCTGCTGGGCCTGGGCGTAGGTGTGGACCACCGGAAGCTGGGGATGGGCCGTGGCCACCTGAGGGGCCGGCCGGAACAGGATGCCCACGTCCGCAGCCGCCAGCATGGCCACGTCGTTGTGGGAATCGCCCACCGCAACGGTGAGGAAGCCCAGCTCTCGAAAGGCGCGCACGGTGCGACGTTTGGGGTGGGGGATGCGGAGATGGTAGCCCACGATCCAGCCCTGGGGATCCACCTCCAGGGTGTGGCAGAAGAGGGTGGGATGGCCCAGTTTGGCCATGAGGGGCATGGCGAACTGGTAGAAGGTGTCGGAGACAATGACCAGTGGCCAGCGACTGCGAACCCACGCGAGAAAGGTCTCCGCGCCGGGCAGCGGATCCAGCCGGGCAATGACCGCCTGGATCTGGGCCAGGCCGATGCCGTGTTTTCGCAGGAGCTCCAGCCGCATCCGCATGAGCTGATCGTAGTCCGCCACATCCCGGGTGGTGAGACGTAGCTGTTCCACGCCGGTGTGTTCGGCCACCGCAATCCAGATCTCCGGGGTCAGGACACCCTCCAGGTCCATGGCCAGGAGGACAGGCTTGTGGGAATGCATGGGAATGGACACGTGCTCGGTTCAGGTGATGAGCTCGGGCGGCAGATGGTCGACGCGATTCGTGTAGCGCACCACCAGGAAGGGACGACCGTCCTGGTGGGAGGTGGTGAAGTCCAACCGGGTGATGCCGGTGTTGTAGTGGCCCACATGGAAGGAAAGGCCGGGCAGGCGTTCCAACAGGGCCTTGACCAGGCTGTCCAGGAAGGTGCCATGGGTGATGAGCGCGATGCGCTCCTGGGGATGTTCGCCCGCCCACCGGTACAGGGTGGCCGCCACCCGGACGGCCCGGGCATCGCAGGTGGGCCGGTCCTCTTCGGCCCCGAACCACCATCCCTCCTCGCGGATGGACGGATCCAGATCGTAGTCGGGAAATCGCTCCTGGATGGCCTGGCGCCCCAGGCCCGGATGGCCCACGGAACCGCCCTGGGGCCGGCGCATGAAGACACCGCCGTGTTCGTGGATCTCCACCCAGATCTGGGGGCGAATGCCCAGGGCCCGGGCCACCGGTTCCGCGGTCTGGAGGGTACGGAGCATGGGGCTCACGTAGAGCCGGGTGATGCCCATGGGGTTCTCCCCCAGGGCCTGGACCTCCGCGGCCAGCTCCGCCTGGTCCGGAACGTCGTCGACGCCGGCCCGATGTTTGGGCCGAGCGCCCTGGAGAAAGCGGGCCAACCGCTCGGCCTGCTGAAACCCGATCTCGCTCAAGGGTGGATCCGGATCCCGGGTGAGCATGTAGTGTTCCAGCACCTCTGGGTTGGCCCATCCCCCTTGGGACCGCAGGCGGTCGGCCAGGAGGTTGTTGGTGGACTGGGCATGGCGGATCAGGTACAGGATCATCGGGGGCTCCTGGACAGGAACGGATGGCGCGCTTCGTCCATAGCCTACTGCAAGGCCCGGGAAGGGACAAATTGGGAGGGGCGGTGAGGAGACAGGTGGGGAGCAGGCCTGGCGGACAGGTTCCTCGCCTGTCCGCCAGGCCCTCGGTGTGTCCGGGGGAGATCGCCCCTCACTGGGTGCAGTGCGGGGCCTGGGCCAGAAGCCAGGCCCTCACGGCCTGGCGGCTGCCGGTCTTGCGCTGGGCCCCGATCTGTCCGATCACCTGGTGGTTGACGTCGGTCAGGTAGACGATGATGGTGTTGCCCACGCTGCCCGTGGTGGACTCCACCGCGATCCGGAAGTTCAGGGGCTGGCAGGTGCGCATGGGCGCGTTCGCGGTGACCGCCCGGCCTCCGGTGGGAGGTTGGTCGGGGCCGGGCCCGAGGATCTCACCGCTCCACCCGGGGGGCAACTGGACCCATTCCAGGCTCTTCCAGGGTGGCTCCTGGAGGTGGAAGTAGAGCTCGATGTCGTAGACCTGACCGTCCAGATCCGGATCCAGGATGTGGATCTGGAGGTCCAGGGTCCCCGGTGCACTCGGATCCTCCTGGAAGGTGGCGGTGATGCCCGTGAGGACCGGCACTGGGGTGGGTGTGGGTGTGGAAGTCGGTGTCGAAGTGGGTGTCGGGGTGGGCGTTGGAGTGGGTGTCGGGGTCGGTGTCGAGGTGGCCGTAGGAGTGGGCGTGGGCGTGGCCGTCGACGTAGACGTAGGGGTGGATGTCGGGGTGGCCGTAGGTGTCCAGGTGGGTGTAGACGAAGGGGTGAACGTGGGAGTGGGGGTGGCCCCGGACGGCAGGGTCGGGGTGGCGGTGGGAGGCGGCACCGGCGGCGTGGAGGTGGCGGTAGGAGTGGGAGTGGGTGTGGGGGGCGTGAAGGTGGGTGTCGGGGTGGGCGTCGGGGTCAGGATCGGCGTGGATGTGGGTGTCGACGTGGGCGGTGGCGTGCTGCAGGGGCCCGGCCCTCGGCGTTCCCAGAAGGAGAAGTTGCTGGTGTCTCGACCATCCCGGCGGCCCCAGCGGTCCACGGTACGGCCATCCCAATCCTGGTCCTCGTCGCCGTCGATGGCTCCATCGTTGTCGTTGTCCCGGTCCACCTCCTTGCGCAGCCCATCTCTATCCCAGTCGGGCCATCGGGGGCTGTAGTTGCCCAGGTTGTCGAAGACATAGCCTCGGATGTCCTGCTTGTCCGGCACGCAGTCTTCGTCCGTGTCGGCCCGGTTGAGCAGGGTGGGGAAACGGTTCGCCTCGTCGAAGTCCACGATGCCGTCCCTATCCTGGTCCGTCCACAGGGAGGGCTCGTCGGCCCTGGGGTCCACCCCTGCCGGCGGCACGTGATACTCGGTCACGTTCCAGGTGCTGTACTCGATCCAGCCGCCGGTGGCCGTCCACGGGTCCACCCGGTAGGCGAACTGCCACAGTCGCCCGAAGAGGATGAACTCCGCGTAGCCGGCCACGACCACGCTGTGGGTGTCGTTGTTCTCCACGAAGAGCCCGGGGCGCCCTGCGTCGATCCATCCCTTGAGCTGGGCGAAGGTGGGCTTGCCTCGGCGGCAGACCCCGGTGTTGTCGTTCATGGCCCACCACAGGACGTTCTTGCCGCCTCCCTGGGTGCAGCGCTGGTTGGGCCACATCCCCCGGCCGTGTCCCAGGTCGCCCTCGGGCACGCCGCCGCCAAAGGCGTAGAAGGAGATCCGGTCCTGGCTGAGCCGCTTCTGGCCTTTCCCGTAGTAGTCCGCGAGCATGGAGATGGAGGCCCGGGTGCAGTACCAGTTGTCGTGGGCGTTGGCCCGCACCGGGTTCGCGTTGCCCACCACCCGATCGCCGTCCACCTCGTGGGAGGCATCCCAGCGGCCTGGGCCGAACTCCGGATCCCCGTCCAGGCAGATCATGAGCGTGTCCTTGTGCTGGAGCTGGGGACGGACGTTCAGGACCTTGTGGAACACGGCAGGACCGGCCGCCTGGAGATCCGAGGGCATGGACAGGACGGCCACCTGGCCCACGGGCGACCAGGCACTGACCGTGGGCTGTTCGGCCCGGACCCGGAAGCGGTAGGTGGTGGAGACGGTCTCGGTGGCGGTCAGCTCCACGGTGAACACGGTGTCGGTGATCACCCGATCCACCATGGGGGAGCCGAAGTCGGGCTGGCGGGCCACCTGCAGCCGATAGGCCGTGGCCTGGGGCACCACGGCCCACCCAAAGGCCACGGGCCCGGCCAGGACCGTGCTTCCGCTGGTGGGGTTGCGCAGATAGGGGGAAGGGGAGACGTTCGCGGTGCCCGGGCTCACCTCCTCCGGGCGGTAGATGCTCCAGGCCTCGGGACCATCCGCGTCTCGGGTGAAGGGGTACAGGCCGATGGAGCCCCCGGGGCGGAGGGCGTCTCCTCCTGGGGCCTGTTCGGTGGGGCCGGCGAACAGATCCAGGTCGGGCCAGAGGCCGGCCTGGACCGCCACCTCGGCCTGGGCACCGGGCTCGCCGCCGAAGGCCACGAAATCCACCAGGGTGGTCACGGTGTGGACCCCGCCGCTGTAGAGGGCGACCTGGTCCACGGCCTCAAAGGGGGCCACCAACCCGGGTGGGGTGTGGAGCTCGGCCCTCCCATCGGAGAAGTCGTAGTCATTGGCAGCCTCGCCCTGGCCGTCGAAGTAGATCACCACATAGGTCCCCGCGGGAAAGACTGTCAGGGTCACGGGAAAGGTGTACACATGGCCGTCCTCGTCGCTGAGCTGCCATCCGGCCAGGATACCCCCTCGAGTGGCGGCCCTCCCTCCCGCCTGGGAGCTGCCCGTGGTGGAGATCAGGGGGAGGTAGAGATCGCTGCCGTCGTTGTAGAGCTCAACCCAGGCGGATTCACCCTCCCGGGGCAGCGGCATCACCTCGTTGATGACGATAGAGCGCAGGGGGACCGTCTCCCCCTGCGCTCCGAGAACAGCCTGAACGGCTCCTGCCTCCATGGTCGACAATCGCGCCGATGGACGGCCCGGGATGTCCATCGCACGGCCCGGGGGCGTGCTGCGCAGGCTCCACCCGAGGCCCAGGATCAGGAGCAGGGGGAGGAGGGCGCCCCCGAACAGCAGGTGGAGACGTGCGCCTCGGATCGATGGG
>JALSIX010000100.1 GCA_026989655.1 Caldilineaceae bacterium | reverse complement strand
GGAGCCGCCACATGTCGGGCCAGTCGTACTCGTGAAAGCCCAGATAGACGTAGGTCTCCAGGGTGCCCGGGAAGTGCTCCAGGAAGTCCTGGCCCCGAAAGTGGCCCGTGGCGAAGTTCATGGCCACGGGCTCGAAGCCCCCGGCCCGGAGGCGCTCGGCAAAGGCCACCTGGAACGCGTCGTACTGGCGCTTGCGGTCCGGATCCGCGGACTCGGTCAGGGCCTCGTTGAAGGATTCCCAGGCATCGAACAGGGGACGTCCGCCGGGGGCCACGTTGTTCGCCGGCAGGGCCAGGATCTGCTCCGCAAAGGAGCGGCCCACCTGGACCGGGTCCTCCACGAAACGCTCCTGCTCGGCCTGGGGCACCACCAGCCTTCCCACCAGGAAGAGGTCCGGGTGGATCTCCCGCACTCGAGTCCAGAAGCCGATGTCGTGCGCGATGGTCTTGATCACCCCGGGCTTCAGGCGGCGGATGGCGTCCAGGACGTCGTCGCCGGTGCGGTTCACGTGGAAGCCGTACTTGTGGAAGGACATGGAAACTCCTGGAGAACGTGTGTCCCCGCTCGCGAAGGGCGCGCCGGTCAGGGCAGGCGAAGCCCAGGCACCTCCATGGGCAGGGGAGAGGGGGGCAGTTTGGCGGTGATCTCCACACCACGGCCATACAGGGACATGTCCAGCTGGGTGGGGTCCAGAAAGGGCATGGGGTCGCAGAAGCCGCCCCACCCGTCACCCCGGTAGTAGGGGATGATCCGGACGCCGAAATGGAGGTGGGGGCCGGTGCTGGCCCCGGTGTTGCCCGACTCGCCCAACACATCGCCCCGCTGGAGCGGCTGGCCGCGCCGGACAAAGGCCCGGTCCATGTGGGCGTAGAGGGACTGGCCCCAGCGGTGTTCCAGGAGGACGAAATTCCCGAACCCCCCCGGGGAGAAGTCCGCCCGTACCACGGTCCCCTCATCGGTGGCTCGGATGGGTGTGCCGGTGGGCATGGCCACGTCCAGGCCGTTGTGGCCCCGCAAGGGCACCCCATCGTAGGTGAACCGCCGGTAGAAATCCGGGTTCTCCCCGAAGAGCTGGGTGACCCGTTGATAGCCCACAAAGGGGGTCTCCAGCTGGAGGAGGTCGCGGAAGAGCGCGGGAGCCAACAGCCGCATCCCCTGGGGACTGGTCTCGGCCACCCAGCCCTCCACGTCGCCGATCGCGCCCACCCCCTGCACCCGCCACCAGGAGAGGTCGTCCACCTCCCGAGGCCCCTCGACGATGCGCAGCAGCTCCTTGGGCTGGACCACGGCCACCACATCCTCCGGAGGCTTGTTCCGATAGCCCGGCGTGCGCCGCAGGTTCACCTCGTAGGGCGAGATGTTGGCCACCAGATCGCCCTCCCGATAGGTCTGGCGGGGCGGGGGCTGGACGGGCTGGGCTGGCGGAGGCGGTTCGACCGCCAGCAGGTCCCGATCGCCCACCCGCTCGGCCACCCACCCCTCCAGCCTCTCGTCCTCCGGGTCCAGGTAGACCACCCGCCACCAGAGCAGTCCATCCGCCTCCTCCGGCCCCTCCACCACCTCCACCTCGGCCCCGTAGGGCAGCTCCACCAGCACATCGTCCCTCGGCTTGTTCACATAGCCCGGGGTGCGGCGGAGGTTGACCACCGCGGTGGTGCGGAGAGTCTGGCCGGCGCGAAACTTGCCCTCGGGCCGGGGAGGCCGTTCCCATCGGGCCAACAGGGGCACCCCATTGGGGGCCATCTGGGCTGCCCACCCGCTGAGGACCTCTCCGTCGGCCCGCTCCACCTGGAGCCGCCACCAGACCAGGCCGTCCACCCATCGAGGCCCCCCCACCACCCGGCCCACCGTATCCACCGGGAGATCCGTCACCACATCCTCCGGGGGCTTGTTGCGATAGCCCGGGGTACGGCGCAGACGAAGCACATCCAGGACCTGGACCTCCATGCCCACCTGGATATCGTCCAGGGGCAGTTCTCTCCGCTCCAGCAGAGGACGATCCGGCGCCACGGCCTGGGCCACCCACCCCTCCCCAACCGCGTCCCCGTCCTCCTCTCCCTGTACCCGCCACCAGACCAGGTTGTCCACCACCTGAGGGCCCTCCAGGATGGTCAGGGGCGTGCCCATCGGGAGCTGGGCGATCCGGTCCTCGGGGGGCTTGCCCACCACGCCCGGAGTGCGCCGCAGGTTCACCACGGTGACCGTGTGGACCCGATCGCCGGGCTGCCAGTCCGCGGGCTCCAAGGGTTCGGAGGGCAGCCCCCGGCCGTCGGTCACGATGGGCTCCGCGTCGGGGTTCCAGCGCAGGGGGCGCTGCAGGGCCTCCCGGAAGTCCTGGATCACCCCCTCCTTGCCCTGGATGACCCAACGGTCGATGGGAGGCCATCGATAGAGGACCAGGGCCCGGATCTGCTGGCGCCTGGGATCTCCGTTCCAGCGCTCGATCTCCGCGTAGGCCTCCTTCACCCAGCCGTTGTTCGCGTCCAGCCAGGGATCGTCCTGGTCCGTCTCCGTGATGTAGACCGGCAGGTGCCGCATGTTCCCCGGGATGGCCTCCATGAAGTCCACATAGGTCCGGAAATGGAAACGCCGATGTCGGAAAGCCGGATGGTCCAGCCGAGCCTCCGAGCGGATCAGGGCCGGATCCGGGCCATGGGTGTAGGTGTGGAGGACGATGCCGTCGCATCCATCCGGCCCCAGGCGGACCAGGATGTCCTGGAAGTAGCGCACCCAGTCCCCTTCCGGGTTGCCCTCGTAGCGGGTGTCCGTGTTCCAGGGGGCCACCGCGGCCACCAACACCTGATCCGTCTCATGGCCGGGGACGCTGTGGATGGCATCCCGGCAGAGGGTGTAGCAGCGGACGTAGTCCCAGGGGTAGATGGGCTCGCCGTGGAGCCCAGAGCGGATCCGCACCCGATCCGGGCTCAGGGCACTGAACCGGTCGGGCGACGCCCGATACTCCCCGTCCCGTCTCAGGACGTCCATCTCCTGGGGCAGGGCCAGCCCTCGGGTCGCGGCGTACGCGCCGGGGCGTTCCACCCAGAAGTTCATCTCATTGCCGATGATCCAGATATGGCACCCCTGGCTCGCGGCCACGAAGTGGGCACAGCGTCTCGCGAAGTCCGGGTAGCGGGTCCGGTAGGGCAGGGTGCCCTCCGGCTTGTACGCGTTGTTCAGCCGCACGATGACCCCGAAGTCCGCCTCGGACCATCTTCGGTAGTCCCCGTTGTACGGCCCTCCGGCCCGCCGATCGTTGGGGTCCGAGCCGATGGCCTCGGTGAAGACGATCCATCCTCGGTGGCCGGCCTGGGCCATCAGGTCCTCGCCACCGGGGTCGTGGATGCCGAAGATGAAGGGCGATTCGTAGACGGCCATGGCTTCCTCCAGAAAAGTAGGGGGATGGCAGCGTCCGCTCCGCTCACAGGCCCGGGGAGGAGAGCGGGGGCAACGGTCCATCCGCGTGGGCGACCTTTCGGGCCCGCAGAAAGGCCAGCACCTCCGCCAGCACCTCTGCCGGGGTCCGACCTCGGGTGTCCACGTGGAGATCCGCGTGGGCCCGGGCATGGGCCAGGCGGGCCCGTTCCACCTCCAGCCACCCCTCGTCCCAGGAGACATCCGGGCGTCGGGCCCGCTGGGTCTCCAGGTCCGCGTCCAGGTAGATGAGCACCGCCGGAGGATGGATCCGACGCCACATGTCGGGGACCTGGCTGTGTTCCTGTCCCGCGGCCCGGGCGCAGTAGCCCCGGTCGCGGAGGGCCGCGGCCAGGGTGGATTTGCCGGCCGCGCTGACGCCCACGATCTTGATGAGGGGGAGCCTGGGGTGGGTTCCCATCAGAACGGGATGTACAGCCCCATCCGCCGCACCCGATCGTCCCCGGGGTGGGGCACGATCTTCACCACGATGACCGTGGCATCGTCCCGGGGACGACCCTGCTCCAGGGCCAGGGCCGCGTCCAGGATCGCGTCCGCCAGGGCCTGGCCGGACAGGGTATCCTCCGGATCCGCGGCCATCACCGCCTGCATCACGTCCATGTGGCCCTCCAGGTGGACACCGGCGCTCCATACCCCGTCCGAGAAGGCCACCACGGTCAACCCGGCCACCAGGGACATCTCCTGGATGGTGGGCCGGGTGTGGCGCCGGATGCCGATGGCCTCGGACGGGGCGTCGAGCCACGCCAGTTCGCCCCCCCGACGCACCAACACCGGACACTGGGTATTGCGGCTCACCACCAGGGTCTGGCTCACCAGGTCCACACTGAGGATGACCATCTCCGCGCGGACCTTGCCCTGGCGATGGGTGCGGAGGTAGTCGTGCGCGGCCCGGGCGGCCGCGCCGTCCCGTACGCCCTCGGCCAGCAGGCTGATGGCCTTGCGGGCCACCAGGTTGCTGATGGCCTTCGCGCCCCGGCCGCTGCGCTGGCCGTCCACCATCACCAGGCTGACTCCTCCGTGGGGGCGTTCCACCACCTCCACGGTGTCCCCGCTCTCGCGGACCGCATACTTGCCGATCTTGGCCACGCCGGCCTGGATGGCGAGGTGATGCACGGGCAACCTTCTCCCGGGCCGGACGTTCACCGGGGCCGGAATTCCACCACCTGGACCACGGCCTCGGTGCCCTCGAAGGGCTTCCCATCCAGGTAGACCGGCCCCAGCCGGATCCGGTATGGGAACGGCGGCTCGCCGTCCATGCCCACCTGGATGTCCCGACGGCCGGAGTTCCGGATCTCCCCCCGCACCATGTCGAACAGGCCGGGCACGGTGAAGGGGTAGGCCTGTTCCTGGCTCAGCACGAAGGGATCCTTCCACTGCTCCGCGGCCTCGTCCCAGTACTTCACCTCGCCGTACGCGATCTCCCCGTCCTGGACCACCACCGTGTTGCGCCGCTTCTCGCCGGGGCGGTCCACGTCCACCACGATGGTGTAGTTGAGCACAGGGTTGGCCTCCCAGCGGGCCTGGGCCGCGTCCATGGCCGCGATGGTGGCCGTGTCGTAGCGGCCGCCACAGGCCCCGAGGAACAGGGCCAGGAGGAAGGCCCCCAGGAGCGGGGCCAGACGTTGGATGCCGAGGCCCTCGGGCCCCGGGAAGGGGGACAGCCGTGCAGGCATGGGATGGGTAGCCATGGGTCTGTGTCGTCCCTGTTGGAAACGCTCCCGTCGGCCCGGCCCCGGTGGGCCGGGCTCGCCGAAGGGCCCTCGCCGAGCCCGAGATCCCCTGGGAAGGCCCTCACCGTTGTCCAAGCTGAAAGGCGCGACGGTAGATCTGCTCGTAGGCCGCCACGCTCAGATCCCGGGGGTTGCCCACGGTCTGGGGATCCTCGTAGGCGATCTGGGCCAACATGGGGATCTCCTCCTCTCGAAAGCCCAGCTCCTGCAGGGTGGGGATCTCCAGGTCCTCGGTCAGGCGATAGACGGCCTCCACGGCCTTCTCCGCGGCCTGCCACACGCTGAGTCCTCGGACATCCTCGCCCAGGGCCTGGGCCATGCGGGCGAACTTCTCGGGCTCCCCCATGTGGTTGTACTCCATCACCGGCCCCAACAGCCGGGCGGTGAGGGCCCCATGGGGCACGTTGTGGACACCGCCGGCGGACTGGCTCATGGCATGGGCCGCGCCCGCGCTCTCCAGACCATAGGCCATGCCCCCCAGGGTCGCGGCCGCGCTCATCCGGGAACGGGCCTCGGGGTTGTGGCCCTGGGCAAACGCGATGCGGAGGTACTTGGCCACGTACTCCATGGCCTGGAGGGCCACCGCATCCGTCACCGGCTGGGCATAGGCACAGGTGTAGCACTCCACCGCGTGGGCCAGCGCGTCCATGCCGGTGCCCGCGGTCACCGCCGGAGGCAGGCCAAAGGTCAGCTCCGGGTCCACCAGGGCCACCCAGGCACCGATGAGGGGCGTCCCCCCCACGTTGAACTTCACCTTGCGCTCCGGATCCGTGATCACCGCCCACAGGGTGACCTCGCTGCCCGTGCCCGCGGTGGTGGGCACACACACCGTGGGCGGGATCCGCTGGCGGATGGGCTGGGGCTCGGCCCACTCGTAGTCCAGGATGGAACCCCCGTTGCTCACCACCACGCCCACGGCCTTGGCCGTGTCCATGGAGCTGCCACCCCCCAGGCCGATGAGGCCATCGCAGCCCTCCCGCCGGTAGAGAGCCGCCACCTGGTCCACCAGATCCACCGGCGGGTTCGCCACCACCTGGTCGAAGACCACATGGCCGACCTCACCCTGGCGCAGCACCTGACAGGCCTCCTCCAGGATGCCCGCGGCCGCGAGGCCCGGATCGGTCACCACCAGGGGACGGGAGATGCCCAGCTCCCGGACCACCTGGGCCAGCTCCGCCAGGGAGCCCAGGCCGTGTCGGATCTCTGTGGGAAGCGCGTAACGTCGTGTGCTCATGAGGCTGTTCCACCTTATCTGGCTGTACGGATGATCCGCGGATGGACCGAAGAAAGGGATGGCCCTGGCACCTCAGCGGCTCGCCTCCACCACCCCCTCGTTCCCCGTCTGGACCCGGGCTCTCAGGGAATACAGAGGAGGCCCCACTCCTCCTCCCGGACGATCGCCGGGCAGACCCGGCTCACCAACAGGCCGTTTCCCCCGGGGGCCAGCTCGTAGAGGGCCTGGTGCAGGGTCTCCAGGGACGCGGCCATGCGCACCGGCACCCGCCGACCGGCCAGCCGGTGCCGAGCGGCCTCCGCGGCCTGGGCCTCCAACGCGAGGACGGCCAGGGTCCCCCGGAAGATCTCGGCCAGCCGCTCGGCCAGCTCCAGGGTGGCCCAGTCCTCCGGATGGCCGAGGACGGCCACGATCCAGTCCCTGGCCCGAAGCTCCCGATGGAGGAGCAAGAGCGGTCCGGGATGGCTCTCCAGCACCGCCTGGGCCACCGAGCCCATCCGGGTGGGCCGACGGGAGACCGGCATGCCGTATCGCCCCAGGCTGAGCAGGTCCTGGGGCCCCACCAGGGAGAGAAGGGCCTCCACCACCTGCCCCCGCAGGGTCTGGAAGCTCCAGCTCACCTCCAGGGAGGCCGCGATCTCCTCCATCCAGCCCTGGATCCGGCGGGCCAACAGCGCCATCTCGTGGGCCAACACCTCCGGGGTGACGGGACGGACGTTGCCGGACAGGGTGACCTCCTGGACAAAGGGCAGGGCCACACAGTCCAACAGACGGACGTCCTCCACGTAGATGCCGTGCAGCGGGACGTCCAACGCCTGGGCCAGTCGGGCCGCGGTGCGGAGGATGGCCCGGCTGTAGGCGGACGCGTCCATGGCCACCACGATGCGCTCCACGGGGGCCAGCAGCCCAGGCGTGCTAGGTGTGGGCTCGGGTGGGGTCGCCATTGCCCTCTCCTTCCCCTGCATCCTCCTGGCCGGCCCGGGCGTACTCGGCCCGCCGCTGGGCGAACTCCCGCAGCCGGTCCTGCACCCGGCGGTTCACCGTGCCCTCGGGAAAATCTCCCCGCTCGTCGGGCTGGCCGGCCGGCATGCCGGTCAGGAGCTCGATCCCCTGGTCCACATGGCGGATGGGGTAGATGTGGAACTGTCCCTGGGCCACCGCGTCCACCACCTCCTGGCGCAACATGAGGTGGCGTACGTTGGCCTCTGGAATCAGGACCCCCTGGTCGCCGGTCAGGCCCCGGGCCTTGCAGATGGCGAAGAACCCCTCGATCTTCTCGTTGACCCCTCCAATGGCCTGGACATTGCCGAACTGGTCCACCGATCCGGTGACCGCCAGGGACTGTCGGATGGGCAGGTCGGCCAGGGCCGAGAGCAGGGCGTACAGCTCGGCCGAGGAGGCGCTGTCCCCCTCCACGCCGCTGTAGGACTGCTCGAAGACCAGGCTGGCCTGGAGGGAGAGAGGGAAGTCGGTGGCGTAGCGGGCGCCCAGGTAGGAGGAGAGGATCAGCACCCCCTTGGAGTGGATGGGGCCTCCCAGGGCCACCTCCCGCTCGATGTCCACCACCTCCCCCCGCCCCATCCGGACCCGGGCCGTGATCCGGTTGGGGCGGCCGAAGGCCATGGGGCCCAACTGGATGACGGACAGGCCGTTGATCTGCCCCACCGCCGCGCCCTCGGTGCGAATGTGGACGATGTCGTCCAGGATCACCTCCTGGACCCGCTCCGGCACCCGCCAGGCCCGGTAGCGCTGGGCCTCCAGGGCCTGCTCCACGTGCTCCCGCTGGACCACCGGCGCGCCCTTCCGGCGGGCCCAGTAGTCGGCCTCCTGCAGGATGTCGGTGATATGGGACACCTGCATGGACAGCCGGTGGCCGTCCGCGGCCAGTCGGGCTCCCTCGTCGACCACCCGGGCCACCGCGGCCCGGTGGAAGGGCAACAGCTCCTTGTCCCGGACGATGCCTCCGATGAGCCGGGCGTAGGCCAGATGGCTCTCCGGGGTGCGACGAATGTCGTCGTTGAAGTCGGCCATCACCTTGAACAGGTCGTCGAAGTCCGGGTCCAGCGCGCTGAGCAGGTAGTAGAGGGTACGGTCGCCCACCAGGGCGATCTTCACGTTCAAGGGGATGGGCTCGGGCTCCAGGGTCACCACGTTCACCTGGCCGAACATCTGGCCAGGGGTCTCGATGCGGAGCTGTTTCGAGCGCAGGGCCCGCTTCAGACCTTCCCAGGCAAAGGGCTGGGCCAGCACCTTCAGGATATCCAGCATCAGGTAGCCGCCGTTGGCCCGGTGGAGTGCGCCGGGTTTGATCAGGCTGAAGTCGGTGACCATGCCCCCCATGATGGCCATGTACTCCATGCGGCCCACCAGGTTCTGCAGCGAGGGGTTGTCCTCGAAGACCACCGGGGCCCCCTGCTGCCGGCTGTTGTCCACCAACACGTTCACCGCGTACTTGCTGAAGCGCTGGCCCTCGCCGGGGAGCAGGGGAGCGGTGGTGGGCTTGCGGGGCTCCTCGGGCTGGAGGAACTCGGGCAGGTTCTCCAACACGTCCGCGTAGACCGCGTCCAGGTAGTCCAACACCTTGGAGAAGGCCCGGTATTTCTCCCGTACCTCCTCGAACAGGGGGCGCATGGCGTACTGCGCGATCTCCTGGTTCAGCTCCCGGAGCTCCTTGCGGAGCTGGCGCTCCCACCGGGGGATCTGCAGGAGGACCTTCTGCAGCTCCTCCTGCATGGCCTCCACCTTCTTCCGCAGCCGTTCCTGCTCCTCGGCCGGGAGCTGTTGGAACTGCTCCATATGCATCACCGTGCCGTCGGGCCGGAGGGGGGCAAAGACCAGGCCCGCAGGCGTGCGCAACAGGGCCAACCCCTGGGCGCGGGCCTTCTCCTGCAAGGCGTCGAAGGCCTGTTCCTGCTGCTGCGCGAACCGCTGTTCGATGGCCTGCCGCCGCACCCGATATTCGTCCGTCTCAAAGGCCGCGGGGATCGCGGAACGGAGCTCCGCGACCAGGGTCTCCATATCCCGCCGCAGGGCCACGCCGGTGCCGGCAGGCAGCTCCAATGCCCGGGGCTGGTGGGGCACCTGGAAGTTGTAGACGTAACACCAGTCGGAAGGCGTGGGCTCCTCTCGGGCCTGCCGTTCCAGGAAACGGCGCACCACCGAGTGCTTGCCCGTGCCCGGGGCGCCCAGCGCGTAGATGTTGTACCCCTCCCGACGGATCCCAATGCCGAACTCCACCGCGGCCACGGCCCGTTCCTGGCCCACGATCGCCGGTGGAAGTTCCATCTGGGCAGTGGTCTCGAAGGGAAACTGGTCCGGATCCGTGCGCTTGTAGAGCTGGTCCGGGGCCAAGGACTGAACCGTAGCCATCGATACCGTGGCCCTCCTGGGCAAGGGGACAGACCGGACAGGTCTGCCTGGGCGAATCGGGATCGTCCCGGGCCCGACTCGTCCACGGCCGGGCCTCCGGGATATAGCGTACCATGAGAGCCATGGGCTGACAACACGGACACGCCCGGGCTCCTGGATCCCGCAGGGCGCCCCCTGGACCGATGCCTTCCCCTGTCCGGCGTCCAGCCGCCCTCATCCCCCGAGGCCAGCGGCCGTCTCCGGGCTCGGCACGCCCAGGTAGGCCAGGATGGCCGGGGCCAGGTCGTCCAGCCGCCGGATCCCTGCGGCCAGGGCCCGCACACGGCGACCGATCAACACGGTCAGGGCCGGATGGGTGGTGTGGCCCCGATGGCTGCAGTCCTCCAGGTTGCCGTGGTCGCTGCACACCAGGACCAGGGTCTCGGCGCCGTCCACCTCCTCCAGCAGCCCGGCCAGGAAGGCGTCGAAACGCTCCAGCATGGCCACCCCGCCTTCCCGGTCTTTGCGATGGCCCAGCCGGTCTGTGAGCCAGTGTTCGAAGAAGGTGAGGCGATGCTCCCGGGCAATGGCCCCAAGCCGTCGACCCGCCTCCCGGGGCGAGCGGACAGGGGTGTCCGTGTAGCCCAACTGGGTGCGCCAGAGCTCTCCGGTGAAGTCCGCGGTGAGGGCCCGTCCGGCCCGCAGGTCCGCGGCCGAGAGGAGACGCTGGCCCGCGACCACTGCCGCGTAGGGGATCGCGCTGAGCAGGCGCCTCCCCCGGCGCACATCCCGAAAGTAGTGCCAGGGATAGGCGTTGCAGAAGGAGAAGGAGAGGCCGGCCCGGAGCAGGCGGGCAAAGAGGTTTCCCTGGACGATCCAGCGCCGGACCCGGGCATCCGGCAGAGGGCCGTAGTGTTCCCCCAGGCGGACGGGCACATCCAGCCCGGTGAGAAGGGCAGCCTGGCCGGTGGCGCTCTGAGGCCGCCCAGGCACCCCGAAGCAGGCGTCCACGGGGACCAGATGGGCCCGGGAGGTGGAGACAGGCTCGGGGAACTCCACCAGTGGGTAGCCGTCCAACAGCTCCCGAAGGGTCGGCATGTCTGCCCGAACCAAGGGATTCACCTGGGGGTCCGGTGGGCCCAGGCCCACACCGTCCAGGAAGAGACAGACCACCCGGCGCATGGAACTCAACTGGCAGGCTGGACGATGCTCTTCCAGGCCACGTTCTCCCGGACCACCCGGAGCCGGGGAGCCTCGTCGGGGAACAGTTGGATGAGCCGATCCACCAGGGTCAGGAGAAGGGGTGGGACCAAGGGGCTGTTCATGCCGAGGAGGATGGGCGCGTAGCGCAGGGCCAGACGGCCCCCGTTCTCCTCTCGGTGAAAGGCCCGCAAGGCCTCCTCGGAGAGGACCGCCACCGGCGCGTCCACCGCCGCGGCCAGGGGCGGCACGCCCTGATGGTAGCACCCCCGCTCATCCCGCCAGCCCAGGGCCAGGATACCCACCAGGGTGGCCTTCTCCACCAGGTAGTCCGGGGTGAAGATCTCCTGTTCGTCGCGAGGGCTCAGCCGAGGGCCCAGGCTGCCGAAGTCGGGGTTGAGCAGGACCGTGTTGTAGATCACGCCCACCAGGGCCGGAGCCTCCTGGGCCTCCTCGCGGGCCGGGAGCTGCACCGCGACGAACCGGCCAAACGCGTGGTCCTCGGGCCGGGGCGGCTCGCTCCACTCGCCGGGGGCAAAGACCTGACACACATAGTCGATATGGGTGTTGGACTTGACGATCTTCCCGATGGTCGTGGGTGCGGTCATGGCCGTGGGCCCAGGGATGGGAACGGAGAAGACATCGGCAGATATGGACAGACTATCAGGCCACAGGGGCATTATACCACATGGGCCCTGGCCGAGGTGATCGGCCTTGCCTCCCCCGCCGAGGGGCAGGGGCGGTGCCCCTGCCCCTCGCGCCTCCGCCTCCAAGGACAGTTTGGGACGAATCCGCGGAGTACGGTAGACTAGATGGACACCGGCCACTTCCGGCCAGGACGGGATGTGGCCCGTTCCGAGGGAAAGCCGCCCGAATGCCATGCGCTTCCTGATCGACTACATCGCCGAGGTAGCTCCTATCATCTACGCGCTCTGCGGCCTGATCGCCCTGGTCCAGCTCTATCGGACATGGCGCGTGCGGGAGGAACGGCGACAGGCCATCTTCACCCTGGAGCGCGAGCGGGCCATGATGGAGCTCTACAGCATCTTCGTCACCGCGGTGCTGCTGCTGGCCCTCATGGGGTTCACCTACTTCGTGACCAACACCCTGGCCGTAGCCGTGGACGTCTCGGCCCGCTCCGCCCAGCCGCCCCCCCAGGCCATGCTGGAAAGCCCCCCGGAGCCGGTCGGGGAACTGCCCCTGTTGCCCACACCCACCAACACCCCCCAGCCGCCCACACCCACGCCCATCAGCACACCCACCCGCCCCCCGCCCCAGCCACCTCCCCAGGCCGTGGAGCCCACCGCCCCGGAGCCGGAGCCGCCCACCCCCACCCCCGTCCCCGTGGCACCGGCCCTGTGCCCGGATGCCCGCTCGGTGATCCTGTCCCCGGGCAACGGCGCGGTGGTCAGCGGCCCGGTGACCTTCGTGGGCACAGCCCAGCACGATCAGTTCGACTACTACAAGCTGGAGTTCGTGCCGGACATCGCACCTCAGGCCAACTGGTCCTGGTTCGATGGCGGAGAGAACCCCGTGGCCAACGGTGTGCTGGGCACCCTCAACACCACAGGCCTGCCCAACGGCGTCTACACCGTGCGCCTCGTCGTGGTGGACCGAACCGGCAACTACCCACCCCCCTGCCAGGTGACCATCACCATCCAGAACTGAGTCCCTTCCATGCCCCTGGACCGCGAGCGACTGCGACGTGCCCTGGCGTGGCTGAACCAGGGCCACAACCTGGAACGGTTGGCCGCCCTGGCGGCCGCCCTGACCCTGGTGGTCTTCGCCTACTGGGCCGGCCAGGTCCGTGGGCGGACCCAGGCCCGGCTGGAACAGGAGGCCACCGTGGTGGCCCTGGCCGCGACCCTCACCGCAGTGGCCGAGACCGCTCCTCCCAACGAACTCTCGACACCGGAGATCCCTCAGGCGCCCACCCAGCCCCCGGTGGGAACGACCCCGATCCGCCAGGAGCGGCCCCCGGCCGTGCCCCCCCTGCCGACACCCATCCAGGAATTCATGGAGCAGAGCCTGGCGGTGCTCTCCTCCATGGACCCAGAGACCCGAAACCAGGAGGGAGCCGCCCAGGTGCAGGCCGTGGCCCAGAACCTGGGACTCCTCTTTCCACCCCTGGCCTTCACCTCCCTGCAGGGGGATCGATGGGCCGCCCTCGCGGTGCCCCGGCTCGCCGAGGGCCCCAGCTACCCCGTCCTGTTCTGGGAGATCCCCTCGAGCGGCACAGTCCAGGCCCACTCCCTGTACGATCTCCTGGCCGCCGGGCCCGACAGCTCCCCCCTGCTCACCGGCGCGGAACAGGGCTTCATCCAGGCAGACGAGACCCATCGGCTCCGAGTCCTCATCGTGGGACGCCCGGGCGGCGAGCCCCGCATCCCCGTCTACCTGGTCTCCCAGGGCCGCTCCGGGGAGTTCGCCCTGCTCTGGCGAAGCCAGGATGAACCCCTGTGGGCCGCCCAGGCCCTCGGCGCCCAGATCACCCTGGAGCCAGCCCCCGACGCCGGGCTGCCTGTGCTGCGCGTGCTCTCGCCCCTGCCCCCCGGCAGCCCACTCCGACGGGAGCTGGATGCCCCCCAGGTGTTCGTGGAACAGACCCCCTTCGCCCAGCAGGTGGCCCTCAGCCGCTGGGCCCCCAGCTACGACCCAGACGCCCAGGGCGACCCCCTGACCGGATATGCCCTGGCCCAGGCCCAACTCCAGCCCACCCCCTTGACCAGCCTGGGCCGTTTCCTGGCCGCCCTCCAGAGCCAGACTCTGGCAGAGGCCCGCCGATGGACCCTGGACCCCCGGCTGGTGGACCAGGCCCTGGAGCTAGGACTGGGCCGCCCGGGCACCTGGCTGGCCCAATACCTGGACAGCCAGGGAGATCCGGTGTTGGGCGGAGCCGTCTCCAACCGGCTCCGTCTCTTCGACAACAACGACCGAGAGCGGACCTTCGAGGCCGCGTTCGAACCCACAGAGGACCAGGTCCCGGTGCTGGTCCTCCTGACCCGGACCGATCCCTATCGGGACACCGACCTGGTGACCCCCCTCCCTCCGGCCGCCGCCACCCCAGCTCCGACCGCCACCCCCACCCAGAGACCCGATCGCCCGGCCACGGCCACCGCCCCCCTGGCCCAGGCTCCCAGCACCCCGGAGAGGACGACTCCGCCCCCGCGGACCCCGAGCCCCGGTCCCGTGGCAGCGGCAGAGACCGGTATCCCCCTGGTACCGGATACAGCTACCGCCACGCCCACCG